>DVKU01000208.1 GCA_018715825.1 Candidatus Avacholeplasma faecigallinarum | reverse complement strand
TTAATTTGTTTGCTAAATCAGGATTAGATAAAGCTAGAATTGACACTGCTGATAATGCAGCGTTTTTTGCTCCATTAATGGCTACAGTTAAAACTGGAACACCACCTGGCATTTGCACTATTGAAAGTAGTGAATCTAAACCATTTAATGCCCTAGACTTAACTGGAACGCCAATAACAGGAAGAGTGGTCATAGCAGCTACCATACCAGGTAAATGAGCTGCTCCACCTGCTCCTGCAATTATAACCTTAATTCCTCTTTGCTCGGCATTATGAGCATACTCATACATTAAATCTGGAGTTCTATGGGCGCTAACTACTTTCTTCTCGTACGTAACGCCAAAAGAATCTAAAACCTTGCATGCTTCACTCATAACTTCATAGTCTGAGTTTGAACCCATTATAATTCCAACCTCTATCATAATTAGTCACCTAATAACTCAAATAATTTTTTAGCTGCTTTAGCTGGACCGTCATGCTCCATACCCATTACAGCAAGCTTTGTATGAAGTTGTCCTACCTTAACACCATCGTCAAATAATTTTTTAAAGAACTTGTCAATAATTTTTCTAGTTTGTTCTTCTCTTTGAACTGGACCAAAAGGATTAGCAAAGAATGATTCTACAAGACCAACCTCTTGAGTTGTACCTTTAGCTTTTCTAGCTCCACGAATAAATACCTTTTTAGCATCCTCTACATTATCAAAGAAAGTAATTTCTGACTCTGTATCCTCATCATAGTTGTTAGCATACAATACCATATCAACCTCATACCCCTTCATTATTTGTTGATAAGTAGCAACTGGAACTACTAAACGAGAATTAACACGATCAGGATTCATAAATATAGCTCTATCCATTTCCTTATAAGCATAGCCCTCGGTCATATCATCTAATCTAACGAAAGCACCAATTTCTGTACCATAAGCCAAAATCTTACCATCTACTAATTTAAATGTTCCCATATCATCAAAAATTGTAACCTGAGATGAAATATCATCACCAGCATAAGATGATAAAGCCTCTAATGATTCGCTCTTACCTGCTCCGGAATCACCAATAATAACTATATTCTTAGTTTTACCATTCTTCATTGTTATATGAACGCAAGCACCATGTAATGGTAGAGCCTTTTGTTCAATCATTTTAACATTGTATAGAGTAAGTAGCATCTTTTTCATATAGCCAAAATAGTCTACAGAAGAATTATGTGGAGCAACACCAACCATAATATCGTTTTCTTTATCATGATAGAAAACAGAATCACCATCGATATCAGCACCAAAAATATATAGACAATCAGGTTTTTTACCCTCACATGAGCTTAGTGGTACAAACTCAAATAAATTACACAAAGTTATACCATGAGCTAAATAATCGCGATGAAAATAAACATAGGTTAAGGCTGAACCAACCATAGCTGAATAACAGTAATACTCTGATGCCTTAAAATTATCCTTAAACTTATTAATAGGATTTTCAAATACCTCTTGATAAGTACCTGTACGTTTATTTTTCTTAGAATAAGAAATGAAAGGTGGACGAATTAGAATTTGTTCAATTGCCTCACTCTTAGCTAAAAAGGCATAAGGGGAATTACTATCCATCCAAACATGCTTAGAAATCAACAATCCTGCATTAATACCTGCAGGTAATTGACGATAAATAGAAAACTTATTGCCAGAAAGCTTTTCACTAATACTACGATATGTCTTTAAAATTACACTTGTAAATTCAGTTTGGGCATCAATAAAACTAGATGATGCTACACCATCTACACTTGTTTTAGAGAAAATTACTGAATAACGTTCAAGCTTACGCCAATAATCATAAAAGTTTTCAACCAATTCATAAATAACATCTGCTCTATCAAGAGCTAATTTATAAAAAGGGTTTAATGATTTAATCTCTTCAACAGAAAAGCTTAATAGTAGTTTAAATAAATTAATAAATTCATTTACAGGATCTGTAAATATATCTAAAACCTTAAGAAAAACTTGATTTTCAGTTTTATATATATTACTAATAAACTTTCCCCAAACGTCTTTAAAACAAGCTGAATTTAAAACCTCTACCTCTGTTTTACAAAACAACTCTGAAAAATTTAAAATAATCTGTCTTTGTCCCTTTACATATTCCATACTAGTCTCCTCCTTTATTAAAACAAACCTACTGTCTTTCCATCTATAACATCCATTTTATTAGCAGCTGGTTCCTTTGGTAAGCCTGGCATTGTCATAATATCACCAGTTAATGCCACAATAAATCCAGCTCCTATAGATGGCTTTAATTCTCTAATAGTAATAGTAAAATCACTTGGTCTTCCTAATAGCTTAGGATTATCAGAAAATGAGTATTGAGTTTTAGCCATACAAATTGGCAATTTATCCCAACCATTTCTTTTAAAGGCTGCCATTTGATTCTTAGCCTGTGTTGAAAATTCTACGCCACTTGCGCCATAAATTTCACAGCAAATTTTAGTTATTTTACTCTTAATAGTATCATTAACATCATATAATTGTTTGAAATTTTCTGACTGACTTTCATCATCAGCAATTTTTAAAACCTTAGAAGCTAAATCTATGCCACCTTCACTACCCTTAGTAAAGACTTCAGATAATGATATAGGATGACCATTTTCATTAGCCCAATTTAATAGAGCTTCTATTTCTTTATTTGTATCAGTGTAAAATTTGTTAATAGCAATAACATAACCTAAATTAAATTTCTTGATATTTTCAATATGTTTTTCTAAATTAGCAATACCTTTAAGCATAGCATCAACATTTTCTTCTTTTAAATCTTCTTTTAAAACGCCACCATGCATCTTTAAAGCTCTAATAGTTGCTACAATGACAACTGCATTAGGCTTTAAGCCCGCCATTCTACACTTAATATCAAAAAACTTTTCAGCACCTAAATCGGCACCAAATCCAGCCTCAGTAACTACATAATCACTAAAGCTTAAGCAAGCCTTAGTAGCAATAACTGAATTACATCCATGAGCTATATTAGCAAAAGGGCCTCCATGAATAATTGCCGGATTATGCTCAAGTGTTTGAACTAAATTAGGCATTAGAGCATCCTTCATAATTAGGGTTATTGCACCTTCTATTTTTAAATCCTTTACTGTTACTGGTTTTCTATCATAAGTATATGCTACAACTATCTTTCCAACTCTTTGTTTAAAGTCATCTAATGATTCAGAAAGGCACATAACAGCCATTATTTCAGAAGCAACTGTAATATCAAAGTGATCCTCCCTAGGGATACCATTAGTTGTTCCTCCAAGACCAACTACAACACCTCTTAGTGCACGGTCATTCATATCTAAACATCTATGCCATAAAATTCTTGTTGGATCAATACGCAACTCATTACCTTGATATATATGATTATCAATTACAGCCGCAATAGCATTATTAGCAGTGGTAATCGCATGTAAGTCACCAGTAAAATGAAGATTGATATCTTCCATTGGTATTACTTGAGCATATCCTCCACCTGCTGCTACACCTTTAACACCCATTACAGGCCCAAAGCTTGGCTCACGCAAAGCCACCATTGCCTTTTTACCAAGCTTATTTATAGCATCACAAAGGCCAATAGTAGTTGTGGATTTACCTTCTCCTGCTGACGTTGGACTAATTGCTGTTACTAAAATCAACTTACCATGCTTATCCTTTTTGGTTTTACTTAAATCTATCTTAGCCTTGTATTTTCCATAATGATATAAATCATCATTCAAACCAATTTTTTCAGCTATTTTTTCAATTGGCATTATTTGTGCAGCTTGCGCTATCTCTAAATCACTTAACATACTCTCATTATCCCTTCAAATTGTTTTTCTTACAAAATCAATTGTTTTTACATCGTATACAATCATAATACCATATATGGATATTATCTAAAATGCTTTTTTAAATGTAAACGTTTACTTTAATATAACTTGACGATTTAAAAAGTCGCAAATTATTTTTTCTTCTCTACTAGTTGGAATGTTTTTTCCAATAAAATCAGCTCTAATAGGTAACTCCCTATGACCTCTATCAACAAAAACTGCTAATTCTATTTTAGATGGCCTACCAATATCCATTACAGCATCCATTGCAGCTCTAACTGTTCTACCTGTATATAACACATCATCCACTAAAATAATAATTTTATCAAAAATAGATTCTGAAAATTTTATAACAATATTAGCATTTTTTTTATCATCATCACGATGAGGTGTTATATCAATTACCTCTAAAGCTACTTTTACACCTTCAAACTGATAAATTAAATTTTGAATTTCTTTGGCTATTGGTGTACCCTTTTTTTCTATACCAACTAGTATGATTTTCGATAAATCTTCATTTCTTTCAATTATTTCATGAGTCATTCGTTTTAAAGTTCTATTAAATTGTTCTGATTCAATAATAACCTTCATAGTCATACCTCCGAAAATCATTATATATAGAAAAGAAGCCGGTTACGGCTTCATTAAATTAATTATTCTTCATCTATATTAGCATTATGATAGATTTCAGAAACATCATCAAACTCTCTTAGAAGGCCTAAAAGTCTAGTAAACTTCTCCTTATGATCGTCATCTAAATCTACATATGTTGTAGGAATTAAATCAACACTACATTCTTCAAATTCTAATTCAGGTTTAGCCTGTAATAATGCGTTTTTAATCGCCTCAAACTCTTGTGGAGCTGCATAAATAGTAACATAGCCATCAGCATCTGTACTCATATCTTCAAAATCACAATCTGAAGCCATTAATGCCTCCATTGCTTCATCCTCAGTTAAGCCATTAAAAACAAATTGAGCCTTACGATTAAACATATAACTTACAGATGTACCAATTGTTCCACCTGTTTTATTAAAGGCTGTACGAACCTCTGTAAATGTACGATTATCATTATCAGTTAAGCATTCAACAATAACGGCAACATTTCCAGGTCCATATCCTTCATATACCTTTTCTTTTGATGCACCAGAAGCAACTCCTTGAGCCTTAGCAATTGCACGCTTAATTACATCAGCAGGACATTGGTCCTTTTTAGCACGCTCAATTGTACGCTTCAAACTTTGATTCATATCAGGATCAGGAACACCAGCTTTAGCTGCTTGAAAAATTTCCTTTCCCCATTTTGCATATTTAGATGATTTCATTGCAGCTGTTTTAGCCATTGATGCTGCACGAACTTCATGGGCTCTTCCCATAATTTACACTACCTTTCAAATTAATTTTGCCATTTACTTTTCTATTATATCGAAAAAAGCCGTTTGTTGCAATAAATTTTTTTAGGTTTTAGTCCTTATTTTCTATTTTGGCAAAGACTTAAGCACTCTTTAAGCCATTCACATACCATTTCTTCGCGTTTAATTCCACCTAGCAAAACAAGATAATCGACAAAATCAGTATCGTTTGATGGTGGAATATTATCAAATTTTAGAAGATTAGTCTTAAAATGCATTAAAGCCTTAGAATGTATTTCTAATTCTTTAAGTAGTAATGAATTTCTTTCATCCTTATTCAATAAATCTGAGAAATATAGCTTTAATTTAAACTCATCTTTTTGAATTACATGTTTGTTATCTAATTTAGAAATCCAGTCATAAAAATATTTTTTCCCACTCTCAGTAATATAATATAATTTTTTTTGTAAAACATTACCTGAAACCTCTATATTAAAATTAACTAACTTATTATCATACAAATCCTTTAATTCAGGATAGATTTGACTATGCTTGGCATTCCAAAACTCAAACAAAGTTGTTTCAAACTCTTTTTTAAGTTCATATCCTGTCATACTTTTTCTATTTAATAATCCTAAAATAGCATACTTTAATGTTGACATAATATCATTCATCAATATTTAAAATTGATATTTCCTTTCTTTATGCTTGTATTAAAAATTTCTTTTGTAATCAACGAAAAAATTTGATCTCTATTTGGAGCTATATACTTATTTATGAAGTTACCAATTGTTTTATATGTTGGAGTTTCACTTTCTAATATATAAATAACCCTAAGATCATATGTACATAAGTCCTCAATATTTCTTAAGGATGCTTTATAAAATGCAAAACTATAAAGTATAGCTGCTAACAAATTATAACTATTATACCCTGGTCTGCCTCCTTTATCTTTTTCTTCACGAACTATTTTCTCATGTAATAAGTTACATACGCATGATTTTTCTAGTAATCGTAAAAATTTATCAATTTTTTGTGTTTCCTCAACCTTTATAGTTGAGGAAAGTATAAAAAAGCTTTGTCTTATATTATAATAATTCATGTAGAATAATTGTGTGCCAACACTATTCTATCATAAAAAAGCTCCGGGTTCGATTCCCCGAGCTTTTTCTCTTTATAACAACAAAAAGAGCTGTGAAATACCCAACTTTCAAAAGTTAGGTTTTTTCACAGCCCCTTTTTATTATTCTTTTACCATATATAATATTCCAATAGTGCCTTTGCCACAATGCGATGATATTACACATCCAGCAACCGAAGTAATAATATCTACATTAGGAAATTCTACCTTTAATTTACTAACAATATAATCACAATAATCATATGCCAAGGAATGAGTTACTATAATATGATCAGTATCCAATCTATCTTTATCATCGACGATTTGTTTAATCATAATATCTAATGCAATTTTCATTTTACCAATTGGCTTTTTCATAACATGCATTTTACCATCTCTAACTGCAATAATAGGTTTAATCTTAAGTAGTGTACCAAATAATTTAGCAATACTTGAACACCTACCACCTTTATGTAAAAAATCCATTCTTTCAATAGCGAATTGTGATAAAACTAGCTTATTATCTATATTTAATCTATCAGCTATTTCTTTAGCAGACATATTATTATCACGATATTTACAAGCTTTTAAAACCAAAAGGCCAATACCTGTAGATAAATTCATTGAATCTACAATATAAATTTTATCGCTTTCAAGTTCTTCCTTGGCTAGCAAAGCATTTTCATAAGTTCTACTCATTTGTCTAGAAATGCCAAAATAAATGACATCATAGCCTTGGTTAATGTATTTTGAAAAATAATCAACAAAAGTCATAATAGGTATCGCTGCTGTTTTGGGAATCTCATCTAACTCGCTAACCTTTTTATAAAGCTCTTCAGTTGTAATTTCTACTCCATCTAAATATGAACCACTTGAAAAGCTTACATTAAGTGGAATAACATCAACATCTAGCTTATCTAGCATATCCTTACTAAGATCATTAGTTGAATCTGTAATAATTTTAATCAATTGAATCACCTCTTATAAATATTATACCTAATTTTAACCAAAAAAACTATATATCATATTTACTACAAATTTCTGCTGGTGTTTTTCTTAGAAGCATCACAATAGGAAGCATACCAAAGAATATCATAACGATATATATACATATTAAACCTAAAATTTGATATAAATTATTATTCTTTAATACATTAAAGCCAATAAAGGAATTAAAGAAATTAGCCAATATATTATACCCTATTAAACCAATTAAATAGCCTATAACAACAGTAAATGTTGTAATCACTATAGCATCAATTAAAAACTTAGCACTAATTTTCAGTTTACTACCACCAAGGCATCTATATACTCCTATAGGATAAATGTCATTTATCATTTTACTTCTCATTACAAAATAAATAAATATTATACTAATTAGTGCTACTACAACAAATAATATTTCAAACATAATAATTACTTCTTCATTAACAACTTTAGCTTGTTCTATGGCTTTTTCATAGTTTGTTAATAAAACAACATTTTTATCTAAATTTAGGCTATTAATCTTATCTACATCCTTAATGGTAAATAGGTACTCATAGTTTCCATGTTGCAATAAAGCGCTATTGAATGTGGTTAATAGCATATACTTAACCATGCTACCTCCAACAAACTTACCGACGACCTTCATACCATCGATAATATCACCTATATTATAATTACTATAAACAGAAACAATAACCTCATCATCACTCATAACCTCTCTACCCTCTACAACAGAGTAAAGATTGTTGTTTTCAAAATAAGCAAATGATTCTAATTCATTAGTAGATTTAGTATTAACAATATACATATTGCTTGTTTCATATGGGTAAGAATAGCTACCAACTATCAAATAGTTTGTACCACTAATATTAATTGTATCTACTCCCATTTCCACACCAGCTGCATATAAATCATTAATTAAAACTTCCTTAACAACCGTATCAAGGTCTACATCTCTACCCTGTACGACCGTGTAAAGCTTATTTTGATTGCTGTCAACTTCAAGCTCAGGATATCGTAGATCAACAACCAAGGAGCTATCAACACCAACATAATAATTATCTATAAAAATATTTTTAGCATAAGCATTTTTACTTATGTAACAAAATGCATTGTCATTTTTGGTTATACCAACTATCTTATACTCTTCACTATCCTTATATGAAAGAGTAACCTTTTCGCCAATTAAGCTATCAATAGATATTTTATTGTCGCTCTTTTTGATAATTTTATCAGCAACTGAGGAGCTAATTAAAATTTCATCGTCATTTTTAACTTCATTTCCCAGTTCGATATCACAAAATGTTTTATCATAATAAACTAATGACACAGTATCATCGTAATATAAGCTTTGGTTAAATACTACTTGCTTTTGATATTCAAATCTGTTATAGCTTGGAATAACCAAATCCTTTATAGCACCATTTAAATAAGCCTTTTTAGCAATCTCATCTAGTCTAGCATTATATTCACTATCATAAAAGCAATATAAGTTTTTAGAGTAGCTAGTAGATGAAACATCCACCATTGTAGCATTGACTACTGAGGCAACTGCAATTGAGGAAATAAAACCTATTATCATCAAAACAAAATATAAAAGTTTAATTCGTTTCTTAACATTTTTTAATCTAATAAAAGACATTTTTAAGCTATTAAAAATATTTTTTAAAAAACCTGATTTGGCTTTTTTATCAACATACCACGATGTGTCAAAATCATTTTCCAATACTTCAGAATGAGATATTTCTTTATAATGATCATCTATTATTATAAACTCATTGTTGTCTATTATTTTAAGATTTTTATTGGCCTTAATGTAAATTGTATTTCCTCTAATAAAGCAATCTAGCTTAAAATTATTTACCTCTTCATCACTATAAATATTAATATCTAAATCATTTTGTTTTACTTCTTTTTTATTCATATCTTGTAAATAAAAAACATTAGATTGATTAGTATTTAAAACATTATTGCCGTCGTTTTCCTTAGTTCTTTGGATTTCACCATCCTTTAGATAAAAAATAACATCCGAATAAAAATTAGCAATTTTTTCATCGTGAGTAACTAATAATACCAAAGCACTTTTTGATATTTTCTTTAAAATATTCATAACCTCAATTGTATTATGAGTATCTAAATTACCTGTTGGCTCATCAGCTATAATAATGGTAGCCTTCTTAATTAAAGCTCTAGCAATACTTACTCGTTGTTGTTGTCCACCTGATAAGGCATAAGCATATTTTTTACGATATTTATACATACCTACAGCCTTTAAGGTGTACTCTATTCTTTTGTCAATTTCATTAGGATCAGTGACATCAATAAGTTCAAGAGCAATTTTTAAATTATCATATATAGTTTGATCTAAAAGTAAATTGTAATTTTGAAAAATATAACCTATATTTTTACTTCTAAATTTATCAAATTTATTAACACCAAGCTTATTATAATCAACATTATCATAATAAATACTTCCACTAGCCTTATCAAGGCCTCCTAAAACATTTAATAGCGTAGTTTTACCACAACCTGATGGACCTAAAAAACAAACCAAGCCCTTATCTGGCAACTCAATAGAAACATCATTTATAACGTGAATTTCGCGAGATTTTCCTTTATAAAAATATTTATTTAATGAATCAACCTTAATCATTGGAGATCACCTCGCTTTTAATAGTATTATTGACAGAAAATTTAAATAGCTTACGATTAAATCTTCTGGCTATCAGATAACTAAAGAATGCCATAGCGATAAAATAAAATATCATAAGTCCAATGGAATTAAAATATACAAATCCCTTAACAAATATATTAAAGGCACTAACAATATAGATAATTGCCACAGCTAAAACACTTGACATTAATCCTAACAGAATAAGCTCAATATCCACTATTTTGGATAAATCTCTTTTAACTAGTCCTAAAGATCTTAAGATAGAATAATCTTTAGTCTTAGAAGCATAAATTCTTCCAATAATAATATAAGAAATAAACACAACTGCTAAAATGGCAAAGGTAACAAAACAAATATAAACAACCATTAATATATAGGTTGCTGATTGGGTTTGAATTCCCGCTTTACTTGGCTGAATATAGCTATAGCCACTATTATTTATAAGCTTTATAGCATTATCAACATCATCAGTATAAATAGTTAATTCATAAACTTTATCTAAATTAATGCTATTTATTCCAATATCAAAAGATTCATTTTTTTGCTCAACATATCTATAATCAAAATCATCAATTTCTATTTCATAGATATTTTGTAAAACAATTTTTAAGCTGGATACTTCTAATTCATTAGGACCATAATATGTAAAAAAATTGGAGTCAGAATATCTTATATTCGAATAATCATTAAAAGTCGTCGAATTTCCATTAGTAAAGCTAATAGTAGATGATGTTACCATTTGGTCTAAATATATTCTTGTAAAATTCTTACTTATATCCTTTTTGGTAACACATAAAGGATAATCAATCTCATTAGAAATAGCATAGCCACATAAATTTAATGATAAATTGATTTTATTAAAAGTTATATTTTTATTTAAATTATCCGCTAAATAAGAAATATTAGTCGCAACATATGTTTGAGGAATTATGACATAGGCATCATCATCATTTTGAGGTTTACAGCCAAAGGTATCATCTAAATTTTTGGGTAAATAGGAGCTAAAAGTAAAAGAAATACCATTTAATGATGAATATACGGGAATATCCTCATAAAAAGCATTATTAAACTTTACCCCTTCTATTTTATCAAGCTTACTTGTATCTAAAGCATCATGGTTACTATCATAGACAATTATACGATTATGGACTGTATTATAAAATCCCGTGTATGAGTTATACGAAGATTGGTAGGTTAAAACCATTGCTGATAAGTATAAAGCTAAACTAATAAAGGCCAAGCAAAACAAAACTGCCAAACTCAAAATATTCTTCTTAGGAGTATTCTTTAAATTTTTTAAAGCAAAGATGGCTAAGCTTTTAGGATTAGCCTTTTTATTTTCCAAAGACATCTGTGTACAAGGTAAATCATCTTCATAGGCTTTAGTATCACTTACAACCTCGCCATCACTTAATGTTATTGTTCTACTTACAACATCTTTAATTTCATCATAATTATGGGTAACGATTAAAACTAGCTTATCCTTACTAACCATTTTAATAAGATCTATAATCTCTTTACCAGTTTTACTGTCTAGATTACCAGTTGGCTCATCACAGGCTAAAATGGGGCTATCATTTGCTAAAGCTCTGGCAATAACACACCTTTGCTTTTCACCACCACTTAATTTAATACCTTTATTATGAATTCTATTACCTAAACCAACCTTTTCTATTAACTCTGTTGCCTTTGCCTTGGCATCTTTATAACTAAGTCCGTTAATAATTAATGGAATCATTACATTTTCTAAAACCGTATAGGAGTCTATAATATTATAATTTTGGTAAATAAAAGAAACATAATTTTTTCTAAAAAGATCCATATCATTTTGATTAAAATAAGATGTTTCATTCCCATTGAAGTAGATTTCACCATCCTCATAGGTATCTACTGCGCATATAACGTTTAATAATGTTGATTTACCACTACCACTTTTACCAACAATAGCAATCATTTCGCCTTTAGTCATTTTTAAATTAATATTTCTTAATCCCAGGCTTACAACACCATTGTTATTATAGTACTTACTGACATTTTTAAGTTCTATCATAATACCCTCCAAAAAATATCATAACTTAATTATACATTTTATCTTTTCTTAAAGCAACAAAAATAAAAACTGTTGAAATTTCAACAGTCTTTACTTAATATTTCTTCCTTTTTTATCTTAAAACTTCCACTTTTCTTGTCACCTAAAAGCTTATATAAATAGGCATTAACCTTCTTTTTATTCTCATAATTGATATCAAAATCAAAGGAAACTTCATAGGATAACTTCTTTAAAGCATTTTGATATTGCTCATTTAAATTACTTGGGGTCTTATCGCTTAATATATATTCATCAAACAAATTATCCTCCT
>DVKU01000207.1 GCA_018715825.1 Candidatus Avacholeplasma faecigallinarum | reverse complement strand
GTAATCTGCATGTAAGAAAATCGACATCTACTTCCTCAACTATTATATCTAAAGTTTCAGATAAATCATATTTAACAATTCTATCAACAAATGGAAATTGGTATTATGTTGAATATAGTGAAAATCAATATGGATATGTTTATGCTGATTATGTTAATATAGTTTCTAAAAATGCTACAACAGTTAATACTCAAGGATATAATCTTAATGTAAGATACTCTCCTTCTATTACTAGTCAAATAGTTGAAAAAATCCAAGACCGTGATAGTGTAGTTATTTTATCTCAAAGTAATAACTGGTCTAAAGTATTATTTGAAGGTAACAAAACAGGCTACGTTAGTTCTGATTATTTAATGAAAAATTATACTTATCCAAGTATTTCTTTGAATGTTGTTAGCTACAAACAATATGATAGTAGATGGGCTAATGCAATGATTGGATCATCAGGACAGACATTTAAACAAATCGGCTGCCTAACAACAGCTATGGCTATGAGTGAATCATATAGAAGAAAGACAACTATAACTCCACTTTATATGGAATCACTATTAAATTATACTTCAACAGGATTGATGTATTGGCCTAGCAATTATACATTCATTTATTATTCTAATGATTATTTAAAAAGCGTTTATAATCTTTTAAAGCAAGGTAAACCAGTTATTATGGGTGCTAAAACTCAAAGTGGTGGTCAGCATTGGGTACTAATTTATGGATATAAGGGCTCTGATGTATTATCAACATCTAATTTCTTAATTCATGATCCAGGCTCATCTTCTAGAACTACTTTAAATCAATTTTTAGCCGCATACCCTGTGTTTTACAAGATTTCATATTATAATAATTAGTGAAAGAAAAAAATGGCATTTCGTATGCCATTTTTATTTTTGTAGTTGTTCAATTACATCCTTTATATCATCATGTATAACAATATCGGCTTTATCATCGTAGGGTGTAGTATCTCTATTAATTAAAATTAATTTATCCTTATTATAATAATTTATAAAGCCAGCAGCTGGATAAACCATAAGGGATGTTCCGATTACTATTAACATATCACAATTTCTTATAGCATTAATTGCCCTAGTTATATCATTATAATTTAGACTTTCCTCATATAGCACAACATCAGGCTTGATAATACCACCGCAATCACAAATATATTTTCTATCCTTATATATATCATTTAATGAATAAAATTTATGACATTTTTGGCAATAATTACGATTAACGTTACCATGTAATTCAATGACATTACTACTTCCAGCCATT
The DNA here is from genome assembly GCA_018715825.1 of Candidatus Avacholeplasma faecigallinarum. Taxonomy (GTDB): domain Bacteria; phylum Bacillota_I; class Bacilli_A; order Acholeplasmatales; family Anaeroplasmataceae; genus Anaeroplasma; species Anaeroplasma faecigallinarum. The sequence continues at coordinate 1,456 of DVKU01000207.1, read as the reverse complement.
TGATGTATGTTATCGATATTTTGAGTTACAATTGTTACTGTTTTATTTTTTTCTAAATCGGCAAAATATTTATGAGCAATATTAGGTAAAGCATTAGGATATACCATTTTTTCAAAATAAAACTTATAAAATTCCTGTGGATGTTTATTGAAAAAGGTATGAGAAATAATTTCCTCCGGAGAAAACTTTAAGTTTGTATCTTGATTATAAAGTCCATCACTTGAACGAAAATCAGGTATATTCGAAAGAGTTGAGATACCAGCTCCTGAAAATACAACAATCTTTTTAGAATCAGCAATAAATTGTTTTAATTTAAGAATTTTATTATCCATTATTTTTTTATTTTTCTTAACTCAGCTAATTCTAAAATAAGCTTTTCAGTTTTTTCAAAACCCAAGCATGGGTCAGTAATACTTTTACCATAAACACCGTCAGAAACATTTTGACTACCATCTACTATATATGATTCAATCATTAATCCCTTTACAAGCTTATAGATATCAGGATTATGTCTAGTACTATGTAATACCTCTTTAGCAATTCTTATTTGCTCTAAGTATTTCTTTGAGGAATTAGAGTGATTGCAGTCAATAATTACAGCTGGATTTTTAAAACCACTTTTTTTATATAACTCACATAAATTAATTAAATCCTCATAATGATAATTTGGTGTTGATGCCCCTTTATCATCGACAAAACCTCTTAAGATAGCATGTGTAAGTGGATTACCTGATGTTTCTACCTCCCAACCACGATATATGAATGTATGTCCATGCTGAGCAGCATTGATTGAGTTCATCATAACGCTTATATCGCCACTAGTCGGATTTTTCATTCCTACAGGGACATCTAGACCACTAGCTGTTAAACGGTGCTGTTGATTTTCTACTGAACGAGCTCCAACTGCAACATAGGATAATAAATCGTTTAAATAACGATAATTTTCAGGATATAGCATTTCATCGGCACCACTAAAGCCAGTTTCCTCTAAAACCTTCATATGTAATCTTCTTATGGCCAAAAGACCCTTTAACATATCAGGCTCAGCATTTGGATCAGGCTGATGTAGCATTCCTTTATAGCCAGCTCCTGTAGTACGAGGCTTATTAGTATATACTCTAGGAATAATTAAAATTTGATCTTTAACCTTTTCTTGGATAATTCTTAGCCTTTTAATATAATCAATTACAGCATCCTCTCTATCAGCAGAGCAAGGACCAATAATTAAAATTAGGCGGTCATCTTCTCCTGTAAAAATTTTTTTAATTTCTTTATCGTTTTCTTCCTTGATTTTAGCAAGCTTTTCATCTAATGGATACATTGCTTTAACATCCATAGGAATGGGAAGCTTTCTTTTAAAAACCATATTCATACTACTTTTCCTCCCTCGTATAATATATTTGTATTAATTATTTAATGATGCTAACACATAAACATCTTTTTATATTCAAGCATT
>DVKU01000206.1 GCA_018715825.1 Candidatus Avacholeplasma faecigallinarum | reverse complement strand
CCCTCTGAAATAAGCTGTTGATAACCAATTATTGAGGTTAATGGTGACTTTAATTCATGAGATGCATTAGCAAAAAACTCTTTTTTAGTTTTTTCTAACATATTTTGATTAGTTGTATCCTCTAACATAATAATAAGTCCTGATTTTAACCAAGAGGCTGTAATATATTTTAGTGTGGCGCGATAATATTTATTATCATACATAAATGAATATTCATCATAGTTTTGATTAGCTATACATTTTTTAATAACTTCTTGTAATTCATTATGCCTAATTAGATATATAAAATCTTTGTCATTGACATTAACAGAACAATGAAATATATCTAAAGCCTTTTGATTAATTAGCCTTATTATATTTAAATTATCGATAACTACAATACCATTATTAATAGAGTTTAAAACGTCATAGGTTCTTTGTTTTTGAGCCGATATTTGATCAATCTTTTCATTTATTCCTTGGTTAAGAAGCTTTAAAATATTAGGCAAATCATCTATTGATATATTATTATACATATCATCCTTACCAGCCAATAATGCTAATTCTTTAACAGTATTATTAACTGGATATAATGATTTTTTACTAAAATAAAAAATTATTAATACTGATAAGGTAGTTAAACAAACCAAGGTAGCGATTCCTAAATATAAAAATGTATTAATTGTTTGATTCATGGTTTGGACTGGAATAGAAATACGAACATATACGTTATCATCTAGTCTAGCTATATAAAGCATATCATGCTTAAGAGTATCAGAATATCTTATAAATACCTCACCTAAATATTTTATTTCATCTCTATTTAAATGCGAATCATTAAGCTGAAAGTTTGATGAATCCTTTATTACTATACCATCAACTGAAATAAAAGTAATTCTAATGTCTTTATTTATCAATTGAATTTTTTCGATAGTTTCCTCTTCATTGCTACCATCATATAAAACACACGCCAAATCTAAATAATTTTTGGCTTGATTTTTATAATTATTAGTATTAAAATTTCGTAAAATTATAACACAGATCAAAAGCATAGCTAATAAAGCAATAAAAACAATTAATGAATTGATCAAAATAATTTTCTTTCTCATAGATTTATCTTATATCCTACTGAATAAATTGTTTTGATTAAATCTTTATTTTCCTTTAATTTGGCTCTAATTGATTTTATATGCATATCAACAGTTCTACTTTCTAAAATCTGGTCTGTATTCCATATCTGTTCAAAAATATCATCTCTAGAAATTACTTTACCTCTATTTTTACATAAAAGAGCTAAGATTTCATATTCTTTTGTAGTAAGTTGAATTTCTTCATCATTTATAGTACATGCTCTTTTTTCAAAATCTATAGTAAAATTGCCTATAGTAATCTTATTCTTTTTATGTCTTCTAGCCTTAGCCTGTACTCTTGACATTAATTCTAATAAATCAAAAGGCTTCTCGATATAGTCATCAGCACCTAAATCAAAGCCATCTACCTTATCCATTATCATATGGTTTGCTGAAATTATTATAATTTCAATATCATCATATAAAGAGTTAGCTCTAATTTTTTTTAATATTTCCTGTCCTGACATATCTGGAAGCATCATATCTAACAAAATCATATTTGGTTTTGTTTGTTCAAAAGCCTGAAAAAAGCTTTTTGCATCATAAAAAGTCCTAATGTCGTAGCCTTGCTTAGACAAGGTTTTATTAATTATTAAAGCGATATCCTTATCATCTTCAATAGAATAGATTAGAAAATCCATAAATTATACCCCTAAAATATTTTCTTATCTTTATGAAAGCCATTCGCTATATAAATAACCCATTCAGCAATATTTACACAGTGATCAGCTATCCTTTCTAAATATTTTACCACTAAAGTAGTATAAATTGCAAATGGAAGATAATTACTATCACAAGGAGATTTAGTTGCTAGATTATCAATACAAATTAGGTACTGTTGATCTACATAATCATCAGATTTTATAACCTTATTAGCTAATTCAATATCCTTATTTATATACGCATAAATAGAGTCATTTAGCATTTTTAAAACATAATCTGTAAGCTTGTCTACAATTTCAAGACGTGGCTCGTTAACTTCTTTTAATTTTGTGGCAAAATCATAAATATCTTCAGCATGATCACCTATTCTTTCAACATCAGCAACAAGCTTTAAAATTCCTGTTACTTCCTTTAAATCCTTTGCATAAGGTCTTTCCTTCAATAGTATATTAATACATATTTCTTCAATTAGTCGCTCGTATTTATCAACTAAATCATCATTTATTCCCATTATTTCCTTTTTTCCTAGAAAGAAAGAAATAGCGTCGCTGATATTTTCAGTAACAACATCAGTCATTTTAAAAAGCATTTTGTTTAAATATTCTAATTCTTCTTCTAATTTCATAAATAATTTTCCCCTTTTTATCCGAATCTACCTGTAATATAATCTTCTGTTTTCTTTTCCTTAGGATTAGAAAAAAGTTCAATAGTCTTATTATACTCAATTACTTCTCCTAATAAAAAGAAAGCTGTATAATCAGAAACTCTTGTTGCTTGTTGCATATTATGAGTTACAATTACAATCGTATAATCTTTTTTTAACTCAGAAATTAACTCCTCTATTTTTAAAGTTGCTATAGGATCTAAGGCACTAGTAGGTTCATCCATTAATATGACCTCTGGTTGCATAGCAATAGCTCTTGCGATACATAATCTTTGTTGTTGACCACCAGATAATCCTAAAGCATTGTCCTTTAAACGATCCTTAACCTCTTCATATAATGAAGCCTTCTTTAAAGAATCTATTACAATATTACGAAGCTTTTCTTTATTTTTAATACCACTACATCTAGGTCCGTATGCAACGTTGTCAAAAATTGACATAGGAAAAGGATTAGGATTTTGAAAAACCATTCCTACCTTAGTTCTTAAATCTACTGGATTTAAAGAATATATATCTTCATCTTTAAATTCTATAGATCCATCAACCTTACAATTTGCTATTAAGTCATTCATTCTATTTAAACAACGTAATAAAGTTGATTTTCCACAGCCTGATGGACCTATAAAAGCTGTAACCTTATTATGATAAATATCCATATTAATATTTTTTAAGGTATGCTTTTCTCCATAATAGAGATTAACATTTCTAATTTTAAAATCAGTATTAAGATTTTCTTGTTGTTTAATATCAAAATTATCCATTTTAAT
>DVKU01000205.1 GCA_018715825.1 Candidatus Avacholeplasma faecigallinarum | reverse complement strand
TTATTTGTTCATAAGATGCTTTATAATAATGTGTTTTTAATAGTTCTTTTTCATGAACCTCTTTTGTTTCAATGACTGCCATATAATTCTCCTTTTATTTTTTCTATAAGATTTTTAGTTATAGTCTCTGTTTGTTCTAAGCTACCATAACTATTAATAATGTAATAAGACTGCTTAGCCTTGATTTGTAGGTCAATTTGTGAGTTAATTTTTTTTAAGGCGTACTCATAATCAATGCCATCTCTAGCCATAAGCCTTTCTATTTGTTTGGTTTTATCTAAATAAACACATATAATTTTATCACATAAATATTCCAATTTAGCCTCATAAAGTAGGGGAATATCTAAAAAAACAATGGACCCTTGACTTTCCTTTAGTCTTTTTTTTATTTCCTTAATAATATAAGGATGTGAAATTTCATTTAATTTTTGTTTATCTTTTTCGCTATTAAAAATAAGTCTACCTAATTTTTTTCTATCAATTTCACCATTTGATAAAACATATTCTTCGCCAAAGGTATTAATTATCTCATTATAAACCTTATTACCCTTTAATGATAACTCATAACTAATTTTATCGCTATCAATAACCTCATAGCCCATTTTACTTATAACATCAACAACATGAGATTTACCACTAGCAATACCGCCTGTTATTCCTATAACATACATAATACTACCTCTGACAATGATTACAAAAATATGATGTTCTACCACCAATTTTCATCTTATTGATTTTGTTATTGCAAATTGGACAAACAGTTTTAGTATGAACTTGCAAATAATTTTGATAGCCCCCAATTACACCTAAAGACGATGTATAGCTTCTAATTGTTGTTCCCTTTTGCTCTATAGCTTTACTTAATATTTGTCTACTAGCTAATAAAATATTTGAAACATCCATTAAGGTTATTGTTTTACAGCTTCGATTTGGTAGAATATGTGATTGATATAAAACCTCATCAACATAAATATTTCCTAATCCACACAAAATACTTTGATCTAAAAGTGCAGTTTTAATTGGAATATTTTTACGGTTTAGAATTTTTAAAATTTCTTCCGCCTTAATATTTTCATTTAATATTAAATCTTCACCTAAATCCTTTAATGGCGTAGTTGTATATAAATCATTATTGTCTTTATATATCATACGACCAAATTTTCTAACGTCTTGAAAACTTAATGTATAACCATTTGATAAATCAAATACTACGTGGATATGTTTATTTTCTATTTTGCCCTTAGGCTCATAAAACAATTTACCTTCCATACGTAAATGACATAAAATGTTTCCATCGTTTAAAACAAAAATTAAGAATTTACCATATCTTAGTATATCTTTAATAGTTTTATTAATTGTATTTTTTATAAAATCATCAGCACAGCCCACTATTATGTTTTCATAAAAAATATTTACACCCGTAATAGTTAAACCTAAAATTGATTTTTTTAAAGTATTACGTACTGTTTCAACTTCTGGTAGTTCTGGCATATTTTAATACCCGTTATGATAAATATTTTCTTCATTAAGCTTTTTAGCATCATAAAAGCAATCTTTTTGGGCTGGGAATCCTAAAGCTACTAAGCTAAAAACAAACTTATTATCCTTTAAATTCAAAATTTTACCTGCGCTTTGCATTCTATCTTCTAATGGATAAATTCCTATCCAGCAGCTTCCATAACCCATCATTGTAGCAGCTAGTAAAATATTTTCTGTTGCAGCTGATAAGTCCTGTGGTTGCATTAATGGCGTAGAAATTGTAGTAGGATCTTTGCCTATAATTGCAATTAATGTATTGCATTCCGATAAAATCATACTACCCTTAGATACTTTAGAAAGCTCATTAATAATATTTTGATCATCAACTACGACATACTCTCTACTTACCTGTCTTCTTGCTGAAGGAGCAGACTCAGCATATTTACATAATTCCTTTAATTGTAAAAAAGATATTTTTTTATTTAAATCAAATTTTCTAACACTACGTCTATTTAATATATAATCCATTATTTCACCTCATACCAATTGCTACCAAATGAATCATCAACGACAAGGGGAACTGATAATTCAACAGCATTTTGCATATTCTCACGTACTAATTTTTGAAGTATTTCTTCTTCACCATTTTCCACTTCAAAAACTAATTCATCGTGTACCTGAACTAATAATTTGCTTTTTAAATTTATCTTTTTCATTTCATTATCTACTTTTATCATAGCAATTTTTATAATATCTGCCGCACTTCCTTGAATAGGTGCATTCATTGCCATTCTTTTTGCAAATTCTCTTTGCATATATATTTTTGAATTTATCTCAGGTATATATCTAATTCTATTTTTCATAGTCTTAACATAGCCTGTTTCCTTACAAAACTCAATGGTTTGGTCCATAAATTCTTTAATTTCTGGATATACCTCATAATAGCTTTTAATAAAATTAGCAGCCATAACATTACTAATTTTTAAATCTGTAGCCAATCCAAAGGCTGATATACCATAAACAATTCCAAAATTGACAGCCTTAGCTCTTCTACGATCTTCACTGTCTATTTCATCCTTGTGGAATACCTCTTTAGCAGTTTTTGTATGAATATCTTCACCTGATAAAAAAGCCTCTTTAAGCTTCTTAACATTAGCCATATGAGCTAATACTCTAAGCTCAATTTGGGAATAATCAGCACTATAAAGCTTATTATTAGGATTTTGGGGGATAAACATCTTTCTAATTTTATGACCTTCACTAGTCCTAATTGGTATATTTTGTAAATTTGGCTCTACTGATGATAGTCTTCCAGTTTGTGTTAAGGCCTGTTGGAAAATAGTATGAACCTTATTATCTTTATAAATCATTTCCTTAAGACCAACTATATAAGTAGAATATAGTTTTGTTTTAGCTCGATAATCAATAATTAAAGGAACAATTGGATTAAAGGTTTGAATAGATTGTAATACCTCTATATCTGTAGAATAGCTTGCTCCTTTTTTCTTTGGATAAGGTATATTTAAATCTTCAAATAGCACCGTACCTAGTTGCTTAGGAGATGAAATGTTAAACTCCTTATTAGCTAAGCGATAAATTTGCTCCTCCAAATTTTTAATATTCTTTTCTAAAGATAGTTTTTGGTTTTCAAGTTCGTCTAAATCAACCATCATACCATTAAATTCC
>DVKU01000204.1 GCA_018715825.1 Candidatus Avacholeplasma faecigallinarum | reverse complement strand
AATTAAGCAAAGATTAGAAGAAAATGGATATGAAGTAGAGATTTCCGATGATGCGGGAAGTTATTATTGTAATAATTTATATTATTATGGATTAAAATACATACGACAAAATATAGGCTAAAATGTAGAATGATTTTTATTCATATCCCATTAGTGAATAAGGTTAGCAATATAGTTAAATTAGCAAATTTATTTGACAATTTTTTAAACTGGGAGTATAGATAAAAAGGAAAGTAGGAAGGGTAGTATGGAATTATTTAAATTGTTTATTACATTTTTTAAAATTGGTTTATTTACTTTTGGTGGTGGATATGCCATGATCTCACAAATAAAAGAAGAGATGATTGAAAAAAAGCATTGGTTAAGTGAAGATGAGTTAATGCAAATTATTACTATTGCTGAATCAACTCCTGGTCCCATTGCCATTAATCTAGCTACCTATGTTGGTTATCAAAGGCATAAGATATTAGGAAGTCTTTGTGCTACTATTGGTGTTGTTTTACCTTCTTTATTTATAATTTTTATAATTTCTTTGTTCTTAGATCAGTTTATGAAAAATCAATATATTAAAAATGCCTTTATTGGTATAAATGCCTGTGTTGCCTTTTTGATTATGAAAACTGGCATTGAAATGTTAGTTCAAATGTCTAAAAAGCCTTTAGCAATTATTAGTTTTATTGTAGTTTTTGCTTTATTGATTACTTTTGAAATCTTAGCTATAGCATTTTCAGTTATTTACTATATACTAATTGGCGGAGTAATTGGTATTATAGCTTATTCTATACTTGGGCTTAAATATATTGATAAGGAGAATGAAGTATGATATATGTTAAATTATTTTTAGAGTTTTTTAAAATTGGGTTATTTTCATTTGGTGGTGGAGCAGCTATGCTTCCACTTATAAAAGATACCGTTACATCTAATGACTGGCTTACTTTAGAGCAATTTAATAATTTTATAGGTGTTTGTGAATCAACTCCAGGACCAATTGCTGTAAATATGGCTACTTATATTGGTTCTGTTCAAGCCGGTTTTTTAGGAAGTGTAGTAGCTACACTTGGTGTTGTATTGCCTTCATTTATTATTATCATTTTAATTGCTGCTATTTTAAAAAATTTTATTAAAAATAAATATTTTCAAGGATTTTTAGATGGAATAAAGCCGGTTATAATTGCTTTAATTTTAGGTACCGGAATTACATTGTTGTTAAATAATATTGGTTTGAAAAATTTAAATTTTGATTTTAACATTTATTCTTTAATTTGCTTTATTATAGTTACAGTTTTATATTATGCTATTTTGTTAATTGGCAAAAAGAAGATTCCTACTATTGCTTTAATTATATTTTCAGCTATTTTAGGTATAATTGTATGTTTATAATTTATAATTTAGGCTTGTAAATTATAATAATCTATGTTAGTATTATGTGGACAGTTCATTTGCACCATCCTGTCATTAAACAAAACTAGGGCATTTTTTCTTTTGGTTAAAATGAGCTAGTTAGTAGCTCATTTTTTATTTATTAAGGAGGAAAAAATATGCATTTTATTAAAACAGAAGCATCTTTTGATGCAGCTCATTTTTTAACAAATTATAACGGTAAGTGTCGTAATATTCATGGTCACCGTTGGAAGGTAATAGCTGAGATTAAAGGAAAATTAACTAATGGAATGCTAGTTGATTTTACAGATTATAAAGCTAAATTAAAGAAAATTTGTGATTATTATGATCATACTTTTATTGTAGAAGAAAATAGCTTGGATTTAAAACTTTTGAATTTGTTAAAAGAGCAGTTTGTAATTAGAGAGGTTAAATTTAGAACTACCGCTGAAAATTTTGCCAAATATTTTTATGATTTATTAAAATTAAATTATGATGTTAACTATGTTGAGGTATATGAAACACCTACTAATGGAGCAAGATATCAATGCGAGTAATTGAGATTTTTAAAAGTATTAACGGTGAAGGATTAAAACAGGGACAGTTAGCTTTATTTATTCGTTTAGCTATGTGTAATTTATGCTGTAGCTATTGTGATACTAAATATTCTTTTATTAATCCACAATATAAAGATATGACTGTAGAAGAAATAGTTAATATAGCCTTAGAGGCTAAAATTAAAAATATAACCTTAACTGGTGGGGAGCCACTTATTCATAGTGATGTTAAAAATTTAATTGATTCACTTTTAAAGCATAATTTTGAAGTGGAAATAGAAACTAATGGTAGCGTATCTATTGTACCATTTTTAGATTTAAAAGGAATTTCATTTACTTTAGATTATAAATGTCCTAGTAGTTTGGAAGAAGATAAAATGAATTTAGATAATTATAATTATCTTACTAAAGGTGATTGTGTAAAGTTTGTTGTTGGTGATTTAAATGATTTAAATAAAGCCCTATATATTATTGAAAAGTATAATTTAATTTTAAAAACTAATTGTCTTATTTCTCCAGTGTTTGGGAAAATAGAGCCTAAACAAATAGTAGAATTTTTAATTTCTAACAACCTAAATGAAGTTAGAATGCAACTTCAAATTCATAAATTCATTTGGGATCCTAATTTAAGAGGTGTTTAATATGATTGATTCAAAGCGGTTAGAAAATGCCTTTAAGGAGATTATTTTAGCTCTTGGTGATGATCCTCTTCGTGAAGGATTAATTGACACCCCTAAACGAGCTACTTCAATGTTTATGGAAATGCTTGAAGGTATGAATTATACTAATGATGAAATAGCCTTGATGTTTGATAAGACATTTGAAGATTATAATCAAAATTCTGATAGTTTGGTTATTGTTAAGGATATTGATGTATTTAGTTTTTGTGAGCATCATTTGGCCTTGATGTATGATATGAAGGTAGATATATGCTATAGACCAAATGGTAAGGTTATAGGATTATCGAAGCTAGCAAGAATAGCCGATATGGTGGCTAAAAGATTACAGCTTCAAGAAAGAATAGGTGAAGATATCCTATATATTGTTAAAAAAATAACTAATTCAAATGATATTATGGTGAGAATAACTGGCTGTCATAGTTGTATGAGTGCAAGAGGAATCAAAAAGAAGTCTTACACAGTTACAAAAACAAAAATTGGAAATATAAGTGAGAGTGATTTATTATGAAATGTTTAGTACTTTTATCAGGAGGGTTAGACTCATCTACAGCATTAGCCTTGGCTGTAAAGGAATATAAGCGTGAAAATGTTGTTGCTTTAAGCATTAGTTATGGTCAAAAACATGTAAAAGAAATTGAAGCTTCCAATGCTGTTGCTAAGTATTATAATGTTTGCCATATATCTTTAGATTTAGAAAAAATCTTTTCATATAGCAATTGTCCATTATTAAGTCATTCTAATGAAGAAATTCCTCATGAAAGTTATGAAAGTCAAATAAAAAAGACTAATGGCAATCCAGTTTCAACATATGTACCATTTAGAAATGGCTTATTTTTATCATCAGCTGCAGCCATTGCCCTATCAAAGGATTGTGATGTAATTTATTATGGAGCTCATAAGGATGATGCCTGTGGTAGTGCTTATCCTGATTGTAGTGTCGAATTTAATAATGCGATAAATGAGGCCATATATATTGGTAGTGGTAAAAAGCTTAAGGTTGTTGGACCTTTTATTAATTATTCCAAAAAGGATATTGTAAAGCTAGGCTTACAACTACACGTTCCATATGAGCTTACTTGGAGCTGCTATGAGGGTCATGACAAGGCCTGTGGAGTATGTGGAACCTGTATTGATCGTAAAAAAGCATTCTTAGAAAATAATGTAAAGGACCCAATAGAGTATGAGAGATAATGAAAATTTAAAACAATTAGGTAATAAAACTAAGTATAGTATGGATTATAATCCAGATGTGTTAGAAACATTTATTAATAAGCATCAGGAAAATGATTATTTTGTTAAGTTTAATTGCCCTGAATTTACAAGTCTTTGCCCTATTACATCTCAGCCAGATTTTGCGACAATTTATATTTCTTACATTCCAGATGTTAAAATGGTTGAATCAAAATCTTTAAAGCTATATTTATTTAGCTTTAGAAATCATGGAGATTTTCATGAGGATTGCATTAATATAATTATGAAGGATTTAATTAAGCTTATGGAACCTAGATATATAGAGGTATGGGGAAAATTCACACCTAGGGGTGGCATTTCTATTGATCCGTATGCTAATTATGGTAAGCCTAATACTAAATATGAGCAAATG
>DVKU01000203.1 GCA_018715825.1 Candidatus Avacholeplasma faecigallinarum | reverse complement strand
AATGATACAATAAATAAAGATGAAATAAACGCTTTGTTAGAAGGTCTTAATAATTGTAAAAATCCTTATACATGCCCCCATGGTAGACCAACTATTATAAAGCTTTCTATAAGTGATATTGAAAAAATGTTTGAAAGGATAATGAAATAATGGGGAAGGTATTAGTTATTGTTGGACCAACTGCAGTTGGTAAGACCAGTATTTCAATAGAACTTGCCAAGAAATATAATTGTGGAATTATAAGTGGTGATAGTGTGGCAGTATATAAGCGTTTAGATATTGGTAGTGCCAAGCCAACTATCGAAGAGCAGCAAGGTGTAAAGCATTATTTATTAGATTTTTTACAGCCTGATGCGGAATATAGTGTTGCTCAGTTTCAAAAGGAAGCTAGGGCAATTATTAATGAAAATGATTTTATTATTATTTGTGGTGGTACGGGCTTATATATTCAGAGTGTTTTATACAATTATGAATTTAAGGCTAAGGGTAGAAGCTTAGATTTTCAAAAAAAATATGAAGGCTTTAGCAATAATGAGCTTTATGAATTACTATTAGAAAAGGATCCTAACATTAATAAAGAAAAGCTTCATCCTAATAATCGTAAAAGAGTATTAAGGGCTTTAGAGGTTTTAGAGGATACTAATAGGTCTATTCATTCATTTCAAGGTAAAAATCAGCCTCTTTATGATTATTTTATTGCCTATTTATCTATGCCTAGAGAAATCTTATATGAAAATATTAACAAGCGTGTTGATCAAATGATAGAAGCTGGTCTTGTTGATGAGGTATATTCATTGTATAAGGATGGAATTTATCCACATGCTATTGGTTATCAGGAGCTATATCCTTATTTTCGTGGGGAAATTAGCTTATCATCAGCTATTGAAGAAATTAAGAAAAATACAAGACATTTAGCAAAGCGTCAAGAGACATGGTTTAAAAATCAAATGGATAGCCATTTCTATTTGGTGGATAAGGCTCATGTTGAAGATTCTAAAAAGCAATTGCAAAGTGATATAGATAGGTGGTTATCGGAATGAATGTTTATTTAATTGGTATGCCAGGTAGTGGAAAATCTACTGTTGGTAAAAAATTAGCCAGCAAAATTGGATATGAATTTATTGATATGGATGAATATATTGAAATTAAGGCCGGTATGTTTATTGATGAAATATTTCAAAATTATGGGGAAGAATATTTTAGAGCTTTAGAAAAAAATACCTTAGAAGAATTAGCTAAAAAAGATAGAACAGTTATATCAACTGGTGGTGGTATAATTAAAGATAAAGGCAATAAGGATTTGTTTAATGGTATATGTATCTACCTTAATACTCCAATTACTGAGCTATCTAAAAGAGTTGAAAAATCTAATGTAGTTAGACCATTATTACAAAAATATAGTTTAGCTGAGCTTTATGATGAAAGAAAAAATCTCTACAATTACTTTAAAGATTATGAGGTTTTAAATATGGATTTGGACAAATCTATTTCTGATATAATAACAATTTTGGAGGATTTAAAATGAGAGTATTAGTAATTAATGGGCCTAATTTAAATATGCTTGGTAAAAGACCTAAAGAGCATTATGGTACTTTAACATTAGATGAAATTAATAATTTAATGATAAAAGAAGCTGGTAATGCCATTCATTTAGATTTTTTCCAAAGCAACTGTGAGGGAGAAATTGTTAGTAAAATTCAACAATCCCTAGATTATGATGCTATTATTATTAACCCAGCTGCTTATACGCATACATCAGTTGCTATTCATGATGCCTTAGAGATATTTAGTGGTCTTAAAATTGAGGTACATTTATCTGAAGTAGATAATCGTGAGGACTTTAGAAGAATTAATTTTGTTCGTGATGTATGTAATATTTGCTTTAGTGGAGGTCATGAGAAGAGCTATCTAGAGGCAATAAAATATTTGAAAAAAATGATGTAATATGATATTACATTTAATATAATGATTTTTTGGAGGAAAAAATGGTATCAAGTAATGACTTTAAAAATGGAATGACCATTTTATATGATGGCAAACTTTATAAAATATTAGAATTTATGCATGTTAAGCCTGGCAAAGGAGGAGCCTTTGTTCGTACTAAATTAAGAGACTTAAGAAGTGGGGCAGTTATAGATTTTACATTTAATGCTGCAGAGAGAGTTGAAAGAGCTGTTATAGATAAGATTAGTATGCAATATCTATACGATAGTGGCGATGCTTTAGTATTTATGGATAATGATACATATGAGCAAATTGAAATTCCTCATAACCTAGTAGAGTATGAAAAACAATTTTTAAAGGAAAATGAAACTGTAAATATTGAAAAATATGGTGATGAGATTTTAGGTGTAATTTTACCTGATAAAGTTACTTTGAATGTTACAAAATGTGAACCAGCAGTAAGAGGAGATACAAAAACCAACGCTTTAAAGGATGCAATAGTTGAAACAGGACTATTAGTTAAAGTGCCTATGTTTATTGAACAAGGCGAGGATATTGTTATTAACACTGAAACTGGAAAATATTCTAGTAGAGCATAATTAATTTTTAGGAGAGTATAACATTGGATGCGCAATCGATTGTATTAGCATCTAGTTCAGATGGTCCCGTCTTTAACGTTGGTTTATTTTGTATAATGATTGTCCTTATTGGACTATCAGCCTTTTTCTCGATGAGTGAAACAGCCTTTTCATCCTCAAGCCAGGTTAAAATTAGAATGGCAGTTGAGGATAGAAGAATCCATTTAGTTAAAGTTCAACTTAGAGATGCAACTGAAGAGGAAATTGAACAGCATAATCAAGAGAAAGAATAATCGATTTGGAACTAGTTTTTGACTAGTTCTTTTTATTAGATAATTAAAAAATATTAATATTCAAATCATAATATGATATAATTAAAATAACAAATAATTAAGAAGAGGTAGTGTATGTTATTAAATAAGATGTTAAATATAAAATATCCAATAATTGGTGGGGCAATGGCAAACATATGTACAGCTGAATTTGCAGCAGCTGTTTCTAATGCCGGTGGTTTAGGAATAATTGCTAGTGGAGCAATGGATGAAGAGGCAGTTCGTAAGGAAATTAGAAAGGCTAAGCTATTAACTGATAAGCCTTTTGGTGTAAATATAATGCTTATGAATCCTAAGGCTAGCCAAATTGTAGATGTGATTTGTGAAGAGCATGTTGACGTTGTAACTACTGGTGCTGGTAATCCAGGATCATACGTTGAAAAGCTTCATAGCCATAATATAAAGGTTTTCCCTGTAATTGCTTCTGTAGCCTTAGCTAAAAGATTGATGAGATATAATGTTGATGGATTTATTGCTGAGGGAACTGAATCTGGAGGTCATGTTGGTGAGGCTACCACTATGGCTTTAGTACCACAGGTTGTAAAGGCAGTGGATGTTCCAGTAATTGCTGCGGGAGGTATTGCAAGTGGAGCACAAATGAATGCAGCTTTAGCTTTAGGAGCAATAGGTGTACAAGTTGGAACTTGTCTACTTGTAAGTGATGAATGCCCAATTCATCAAAATTATAAGGATGCTGTTATCAAATGTAGAGATAGCGACACTGTTGTTACCGGACGAAGTGTAGGTGCTCCAGTAAGAATTTATAAAAATAAGATGACTAGAGCCTATTTAGAATTAGAAAAAAATGGTGCTAGTTTAGAAGAATTAGAAAAGTTAACCTTAGGCGGATTAAAAAAAGCCGTTTTTGAAGGTGACATTGAAAATGGTTCTGTTATGATGGGACAGGTGGCAGGATTAGTAAGCAAAAAGGCTAGCGTTAAAGAAATATTAGATACTATGGTTAAGGAAGCTCAGGATGAAAAGCTAGTACTTATTAAGAAAATTGATGAGTTGGTGGTGGAATAATGGTATATAATAGTGACCAAATTAAACAAATTTTACCTCATAGATATCCATTTTTATTAGTTGATAGAATTGAAAGTATCGAAGAAATTGATGATAAGAAAAAGATAGTAGGAATAAAATGTGTTTCGTCTAATGAGCCTTTCTTTCAAGGTCATTTTCCATCATATCAGGTTATGCCTGGCGTATTAGTATTAGAGGCATTGGCCCAATGCGGAGCAGTTTTGGTTTTATCTATGCCTGAATATAAAGGAAAGCTTGTTTTCTTTGCTGGTGCTAAAGAGGTAAGATGGCGTGGTCAAGTAGTCCCAGGTGATGTTTTAAGACTAGAGGTTACTCAAAAGGCTATTAGAAAAGGAATCGGGTTTGGCACAGCTTCAGCTTATGTAGGTGATAAGCTTGTTTGTCAAGCTGAGCTAACCTTTGCAATTCAATAAATTAATGAGTGCATGCACTCATTTTCAGGCTGTTGACAAAATAATTTTGTCGATAGCCTTTTTTGTTTGTCTAAAGTTATACAGTGGAAAAGTTTTTCTAGTTAGTAAATACTAAAAATGGTATAATTGTATTAAAGAAATGAGTGATAATTAT
>DVKU01000202.1 GCA_018715825.1 Candidatus Avacholeplasma faecigallinarum | reverse complement strand
ATTATAATTTTGATAGGTAGTTGGATTTTTGGCGTGTTAGGAAATATTCGATCTAATCTTGGTTGGAATGATTCTGGTCTTATTTTATCAGTAGCGAAAATTAAGGCAGATAGGTATTCTTTATGGTCACCACTTTATTGGGTAGATGAATATTTAGTATGTTCATTAAGAAATCTAAATTATAATATTGCCCAGGTAAATTATCAAGGATCAGTTAGTGGTTTTATTTATTATTTTATTCCTGATTTTATTTCTAAAAGATTAATTAGTTTTCCACCTGCGGGTGCCTATTTAGTTACTCCGGAATTTACTACAGCAACAATGTATGGTAATTTGTATACAAGTTTTGGCTATATAGGTATGGTCACAAATTTTTTAGTATATGTTATTATTGCATGTATTGCTACGGTATCCAATTTTAAAAACCCTCTTTTTAAAATTGAAACATTGTCAATAATTTCTTTTTTATTTGCTTTATCTATGTTTGATAATATGCTATGGTATTCTGGTTTCTCTTTCTCTCTCATTGTGATCTTAATAATTGTGCTGATCAAACCGTATAGTTATAGATTAATTGTTCATCATGGTTAAAGGAACTACAGTTTTGAATAATAAAAGGATGAAGCCATGAAAAATAATAAAGTA
Source organism: Candidatus Avacholeplasma faecigallinarum (assembly GCA_018715825.1). Classification (GTDB taxonomy): domain Bacteria; phylum Bacillota_I; class Bacilli_A; order Acholeplasmatales; family Anaeroplasmataceae; genus Anaeroplasma; species Anaeroplasma faecigallinarum. Next base: position 2,654 of record DVKU01000202.1, on the reverse strand, counting down.
TTGAAAGCAGGATTGGGATATACAATAGGTAATTATTTATTAAAAGGATTATCATTTATCTCCATTCCAATCTATACTAGATTATTATCTACTAGTAATTATGGAGCCTTTAATAATTTTCTGACCTATGAAAGTATATTTTTTATCATAGTAGGGTGTGCTATTCATAGTAGTTATAATAGTGCTCATTACAAGTATGAATTAAATACAACAAATTCAGCTGAGGGGAAGGATTATTATACCTATACCTCTACTACTATAGTTTTTATTTTAATATCTGCTTTAATATGGCTATTTTTTACAAATGTCTTTTCTAAAATATTAATTAATTGGTTAGAAATGGATAAGTTTAGCCTAAACTTATTAGTAATTTATAGTGCTGCCTCTGCTTTGATCACTTGTTTTAATTATGATGTTAGCATAAATTATGAATATAAGAAGTTTTTAGCTGTATCAGGCTTTAATGCCATAAGTACGATTTTAATATCTATACTTCTTTTATTAACTTTAGTTGACCATAAACGTTATAATGGTATGATTATCGGTGCTTCAGTTCCTTCAATATTAGCTTCAATCTATGTGATTTTTTATTTCTTTAAGCGTGCACGTCCTAAAAATCTTTCTTACTTTTTAAAATGGGGACTTGTATATAGTTTGCCAATTGTACCTAATGGATTAAGTCAGGTGATATTGAATCAATTTGATCGCATTATGATAACTAAACTTGTATCCTTAGCGGCGACTGGAGTATATAGTTTTGCATATAATATTTATTCAATACTTGCGGTAACTTTTAATTCTTTAGATAGTGTATGGGCACCTTGGTTTTATAGACAAATGCAAAGTAAAAATTATAAAGCAATAAGAAAATATAGTAGCTTATATATAGCATTAATGTTTGTATTTGCTTCTGGCATCATTTTGGTTAGCCCTGAATTAATTATAATTCTTGGACAGAGAAATTATTGGGTAGCAAAATATACTGTTATTCCTGTGGTAGCAGGTGGTTATTTTGCTTTTTTATATACTATACCAGTAGTTGTTGAATATTATTATTCTAAAACGGGATGGATTGCATTAGGAACTACAATAGCAGCAATTATTAATATACTGTTAAACTGGTTTCTTATTCCCAAGTTTGGATATATAGCAGCTGCTTATAGTACTTTAGTTACATATATTCTTTATTTTTGGTTTCACTTTTTTATAGCTAGAAAGATTCATGGAACTGATCTTTTTTCTACTAAAGTTATATTTGTGTGTTCGATAGGAGTATTGTTTATTTCACTATTAACTAGATTATTTATTGAAATAATTTTGATAAGATGGCTGCTTGCAGCAAGTGTAGTAATCATTTTTATAATTTATGAAGAAAAAAGATATGGTTTTATAAAACAAAAACTAGGAGATATAAAATAATCATGAAAGAATTAAATTTACAAGAAATTCAACATGCTGAGCTTAAAAATTTGAAATTCTTAGATAAATTGTGTAAGCAAAATGGTTTTACGTATTATTTAGCCTATGGGACATTGCTGGGTGCAGTGAGACATAAAGGATTTATTCCATGGGATGATGATACTGATATTTGGATGCCAAGAAAGGATTATAGTGATTTTTTGGCGTACTGTAAGGAACATGAAGATGAACTTAAACCATTTAAGCTTTCTACTAGAGAAAATACTAAAAACTATCCTTATGGTATAGCACGTTTTTGTAATCAAGAATATAAATATGTTACAACTAATTCATCTGAGAATGCTTTTGAGTTAGGAGTATTTACGGATATATATCCATTAGATAATTTTGGAAATGATGATTCAGAAGGGTTACAAAAAATGGAAAAAAAATGCAATAAAATAAACGTTTCTTATTCAAGATATTGTAGTGGGGTGTCGAATAATAAAATTAAAGCTATTTTGAAAAAGATCAATTACTTATATTTACACCTGATTCATGGAAAAAATTATGCTAAAGTTGTTGACAAGGAAATTATCGATGTTATAACTAAAAATACTTCATCAAGTGATAAATATATAGGGTTAATTGCCTGGGATTCACTAAATGGATTCAGGTATAAAAAATCGAACTTTAAAAAATCGATTAGAGTTGATTTTGAAGATTACAAATTTCCAATTCCTCAGGGATATGATCAAATTTTAAAAATAACTTACGGAGATTATATGAAGTTTCCACCTAAATCAGAACGCCATCCGTATCATGGTTATAAAATTTATAAAAAATAGTTTTTAGATAGTAATCAATATTTTGAGTTAGTTGGTATATTATCATTAATCTTTTTACTTTATGCTAAGGATAGTTAAATCATTTTAATATTTAGAGCATGTCAGGGTAAATAAATATTATTTCACTTTAAATTGTTTTTATATCTACTGGTCTTATTAAGATTAATTAAGAAAGCGATGTTTGTGTGATTGTAAAATGTTTTAATTAAGCTTAAATGCTCAATATAATGTAAGCGTAAAAAATGAAGTATCTTTCTTAGCTTCCATTTTTCGGCTATTCTTAGCTCATAAACTTAACAAAGAACATGCTTGAAAAACAACAGCCTATTGTGGCTCTAGATCATCCACAAAAGCCTAAAAAGACACGTCCACCACGCAATAACTTGATGCTCAGCTTAAAAAAGAATA
>DVKU01000201.1 GCA_018715825.1 Candidatus Avacholeplasma faecigallinarum | reverse complement strand
CACCAAGCATAACTTTAGTAGCTATATTAGCAATCGCAATTCCTGTTGATTTAGCTAAGAATGGCACAGTTCTACTAGATCTTGGATTAACCTCGATAATAGATACATTTTGATCCTTATCAACTATAAATTGAATATTGTATAAACCTATCATCTGTAATTTAACACCAATTCTAGTTGTATAATCAATGATAGTTTTCTTAACCTCCTCAGACAAGGAATATGGAGGATATACAGACATACTGTCACCGCTATGAACTCCAGTTCTTTCAATATGTTCCATAATACCTGGAATAAATACATCTGTTCCATCACAAACAGCATCTACTTCACATTCTTGACCTGAAACATATTTATCAACTAATATAGGGTGCTCATTATCAAAAGCAACAGCTTCACTAACCTTTTGACGGAGAATTTTTTCTTCATATACAATATGCATCATTCTTCCACCTAAAACGAAAGATGGACGAACTAATACTGGATAGCCAATTTCATCAGCCACCTTAACAGCCTCTTCAACAGAAAATACTCCTAAACCCTTTGGCATAGGGATATTAATCTCTCTCATAGCAACTTCAAATTGCTCTCTATCCTCAGCTAGGTCAATACTCTTAGCTGATGAACCAAATATCTTAACTCCAGCTTTATCAAGCTTTGAGGCTAAATTTATGGCTGTTTGACCACCTAAAGCTACTATTACACCCTCTGGCTTTTCAAAGTCTATAACATTCATAACATCTTCAAATGTTAAAGGCTCAAAATATAGTTTATCAGATATTGTGTAATCAGTTGAAACAGTTTCTGGGTTATTATTTATAATAATTGCCTCATATCCTGCTTCTTGAATACCACAAATAGCATGAACGGTTGTATAATCAAACTCAACACCTTGACCGATTCTAATTGGTCCTGAGCCCAAAACTACAATCTTCTTTTTATCTGAACGAATAGATTCATTTTCATGCTCGTATGTTGAATAAAAATAAGGAATATAAGATGAGAATTCAGACGCACAGGTATCAATCATTTTATATACGGGATATATATTATTTTTCTTCCTGAAATTATAAACCTCTACATAATTAGAATTCCAAAGTCTTGCTAAATAGCTATCGGCAAAGCCATAACGTTTAGCTAATTTGATAGTTTCTAAATCAAAAGGATTAGCTTTAATAATATCCTCAAGACGAATAATATGTTCATATTTTTCTAAAAAGAATCTATCAATTTTAGTTAAAAAGTATAACTCATCAATTGTTACACCTTTTCTTAAGGCCTCACCTATGGCATAAATTCTTTCATCAGTATGTAAAGATATGAATTCCATTAGTTCTCTATCAGTTAAATTCTTTAATGACTCTAACTCGATATGATCAACCTTATTTTCTAAAGAACGAATCGCCTTTAATAGAGATTCCTCTATTGTTCTACCAATGCTCATAACCTCACCTGTAGCCTTCATTTGTGTAGAAAGGCTTCGATTAGCAGTAGCAAATTTATCGAATGGGAATCTTGGAATTTTTGTAACTACATAATCTAAGGTTGGTTCAAATGAAGCTAATGTATTAGCAATAGGAATTTCATCCAATCTTAAACCACAAGCTATTTTAGCTGATACACGGGCAATTGGATATCCTGATGCCTTTGAAGCTAAAGCTGATGAACGAGAAACACGAGGATTAACCTCAATAACATAATATTGGAATGAGTATGGATCTAAAGAAAATTGAACATTACATCCACCCTCAATCTTTAAAGCTCTAATTATCTTTAATGCTGAATTTCTTAGCATTTGATACTCTTTATTAGTTAAGGTTTGGCTTGGGGCTACTACTATTGAATCACCTGTATGAATTCCAACTGGATCAACATTTTCCATATTACATACTACTATAGCAGTATCATTCTTATCACGTAATACCTCATATTCAATTTCCTTAAAGCCCTTTATTGACTTTTCAACTAATACTTGTGATACAGGAGATAGCTTTAATGCATTTTTAGCAAGAGGTATTAATTCCTCCTCATTGTCAGCAAAACCTCCACCAGTTCCACCTAAAGTGAAGGCTGGACGTAAAATTATTGGATAGCCTATTTTGTTAGCAGCATCAACTACCTCATCTAAATTAGTTGCTGTAATAGATTCTAGTATAGGCTCATTAATTTTTAAACACAATTCTTTAAAAAGCTCTCTATCCTCTGCTTGTTCAATTGCCTCAGCAGATGTTCCTAATAATTCAACTTGACATTCATCTAAAATACCTTTTCTAGATAATTGCATACCTAAATTTAATCCTGTTTGACCACCAATAGAACAAATTAATCCATCAGGTCTTTCATAACGAATTATTTTAGCGACATGCTCAAGATCAAGAGGCTCCATATAAACCTTATCAGCTATTTTTGTATCAGTCATTATTGTTGCTGGGTTTGAATTAACTAGTATAACCTCATAACCTTCTTCTTTTAAGGCTAAACATGCTTGAGTACCAGCATAATCAAATTCGGCTCCCTGACCAATTACAATTGGTCCTGAACCAATAACCATTATTTTTTTAATATCTGTTCTTTTTGGCATAGCTGTTACCTCCACATTTCTTCATTAATTCCATAAATCTATTAAAAATATATTCACTATCCTCAGGTCCTGCAGCTGATTCAGGATGATATTGTACAGCAATAACATTATTTATATCATCCATCATTCCCTCTGCCTCATTATCTAATAAATTAATATGAGTAAGACGTAGTCCAGTTCCCTTTAAAGAATTAATATCTATAGCAAAAGAGTGATTTTGACTTGTTATTTCAACCTTATCAGTATCTAAATTCTTTACAGGGTGATTACCACCACGATGACCAAACTTCATTTTATATGTTTTAGCACCATAAGCTAAACCAATCATTTGATGGCCTAAGCAAATACCTAAAATAGGAATAACACCTTTCATTTGACGAATTAATTCTATAACCTCTGTAACATTTTCAGGATCTCCAGGACCATTTGATAAAAATAATCCATCTGGCTTATATCTCAAAATTGTCTCTTTAGGTGTGTTATATGGCACAACAACCACATTACATCCAGCTTGATTTAATTTTCTAATTATATTTAATTTCACACCACAATCTACTGCCACAACTGTATAAAGTGGATTAGGTGTTCTAGAATACCATATTTTTTTAGAAGAAACTGTTGCAACCTGATTTTTAGGATACTCATAAGCCTTTAAAGCCTTCATGCATTCCTCAAGTGGTTTATCAACATCACATATAATAGCCTTCATAGAACCGTGATCTCTAATTAATCTAACGATTTCTCTAGTATCAACCTCAGCTATACCAACAACTCCATTTTCCTCCATTACTTCACCTAAAGTACGAGTAAAACGGAAATTTGACGGAATATCATTATATTCTCTTACTATAAAGCCTGACATATATATATTTTTAGACTCATAGTCCTCATCTGTTAAACCGTAATTACCAATAAGTGGATATGTCATACAAACCATTTGAGCACAATATGATGGGTCGGATAAGATTTCTTGATATCCAACTACAGATGTATTAAAGACTATTTCTGCAATTTTTTCTTGCATGCTTCCAAAGCCTTCACCTATAAAAACATGACCATCCTCTAAAACAAGTTTTCTTTTCATAAGTTCCTCCTACTTTTTATATACTATTTTTCCATTTACAAGTGTTAAAACATTAAATCCATAATAGCTTTTACCTATAAATGGCGAATTTTTACCCATTGACAAGATTTCATCTTCTTCATACGTATGGATATTATCTATATCTAAAACTGCAATATCAGCAGTATAACCACATTCTAGCTTTCTTGGTGGCAAACCAAAAACCTTTATGGGATTATAAACCATAATATCTAAAAATCTATCTAAGCTAATTTTATTAGTTCTTACAAATTCAGTATAAATTATAGGAAGCATAGTTTCTAATCCTATAATTCCATTTAAGCATTTATCATACTCTCTAGTTTTCTCTTCCTTTGAATGAGGAGCATGATCAGAAGCAACCATACAAGCTGTTCCATCAAGTAAAGCCTCAATGGTAGCTAATCTATTTGCCTCACTACGTAATGGCGGATTCATTTTCCAATTACCATCAACAATCATATCCTCATTTAAAACTAGATGATGAGGAGCTACCTCACAGGTTATATTATTATACCCCTCTTTGTGAGCCTTTCTAATAGCATCAAAGGACTCTTTTGTAGACATATGACAAAAATGATAGCGACAACCTATCTCTTTGGCCAATTCAATTTCTCTTCTAACAGCCACATACTCACCCTCAGGAAGATACTTATAAACATTATCCTCAGCATGAGAAGCAATAACTAAATTATGCTTTTTTGCTAAAAGCATAGCCTCTTTTAATATTTCAATATTATTAACTCCACGGCCATCATCTGTAATAGCTAAAACTTTATTGTAAAAGCCTTCTATATCTGCCATCTTTTTATCCTCTTCATTGACTGTAACAGCACCATAAGGATAAACATTTACTACAGCAGATTTTTTAATTCTATCAAGTTGTATATTTAATGCCTCTAGATTATCAGGACATGGCTTTAAGTTTGGCATAGACATCAATGTTGTCACACCACCCTTTGCAGCTGATTTTGTACCAGTTAATATAGTCTCCTTATATTCAAAGCCAGGTTCACGCAAATGAACGTGTACATCTACTGCACCTGGCATTACTAGGCAGCCCTTTAAATCTATTACATCTTCTCCATCGATATTATCATCTATTTGCTTTATTATACCACAATCTATTAAAATGTCTTTATATATTAACTTATTATTTTCGATAATTCTACCATTTTTTAAAATCATTATAGATTACCATCCAATGCATCTGATATAACTGCCATACGAACATAAACACCATTTGTCATTTGCTTATAAATTCTACTTTTAGGACATTCAGCTACCTCATCAGCTATTTCAACACCTCTATTAATTGGCGCTGGATGCATAATAATAGCATTATCCTTCATACTTTCCATTCTCTTAACAGTCATACCATATAGCTTATGGTACTCCTCTTTAGTAATTTTCATTTTTTCCTGGTGACGCTCAAATTGAACTCTTAATAACATCATAATATCCATTGTCTTACATGCTTCATCTAAACCAATCCACTCTGCACAATGATCATTAAACTCCTCAGGACCAGAAATATACACCTTCATTCCTAGACGTTTCATTATTTCAATATCTGTATGAGCTACTCTAGAATGAGATATATCACCTACTATACAGCACTTTAAACCATCAAAATGACCATACTCCTCATAGATTGTCATCAAATCTAATAATGATTGAGTTGGGTGATTAGTTTTTCCATCACCACCATTAAAAATTGGGATTTTAATATTTTCTAGTTCCTTAAAATATTCATCCTTGCTATGGCGTATTACAACACCATCAACACCTAAAGCTTCAAATGTTCTAACTGTGTCATATAATGTTTCACCCTTAGCAATTGATGATAATTGAGTATCAAAATCAACCACCTTAATACCCAAATTCATTAAAGC
>DVKU01000200.1 GCA_018715825.1 Candidatus Avacholeplasma faecigallinarum | reverse complement strand
TATTAAGCTTTTAGATAAAATGGTTCTACAATATGTAGGACTTTTTTATTTAATTTTTCATTTTAATTAATTAGTCAATGGTGGTATAATATAAAATGGTGATTTATATGAAAACATTTATTACAAAAAATCAAGAGGAAACTATTGCTGTTGGAGAAAAATTAGGTAAACTATTAAAGCCTGGTGATGTTGTATTACTTACTGGTGATTTATCTGCTGGAAAAACAACTTTTACAAAAGGAATTGGTAAAGCAATTGGTGTAAAAAAAATCATTAATTCTCCGACTTTTACAATTGTTAAGGAATATAGAGGTGATGAATTCACCTTATATCATTTAGATTTATATAGATTAGATGGATTAAATCAAGATTTTGATTTAGAAGAATACATTCAATCTGATGGCATATGTGTAATAGAATGGCCTTATCAGGTTAAGGAATTAATTCCAGATGAATATATTAAGGTTTCTTTGAAGCTAACAGGTGAAAGCAATAGAAGTATTGAAATAACTTTCGTTGGAGATCACTATAAAGATTTAGAGGAGGTATTAAAATGAACTGCTTAATTGTAGATTCTTCTACTAAAAATTTATATATATCAATTATATATGATAATAAACTAGTATTTGAAAAATATATTGCTGGTAAAAATGATCATGCTAAAAATATAGTTGCTACAATCGATGAGGGCTTAAAAGAAAATAATATGACAGTTGATTGCTTGGATAGGGTTGTTTGTGGCATTGGACCAGGCTCATATACTGGAGTTAGAATGGCTGTAACAGTATGCAAAATGATTTCAAGTTTTAAGAAAATAGATTTATATACGATATCAACCTTAAAGTTAATTTCGAGTGGCTATAGTGGAATTTGTAAGGTAATGATAGATGCTAGAAGAAATAATGCCTTTGCAATGGTCTTTGATTATAACAAATCTCAATATGTTTTAAAAGAAGGATTATATTCATATGATGAACTATCTAGCTATGAAGCTGATTGCATAATTACAGATGATGATATAAAAGTTGATGCCTTTTTTTGTATGAATAATTCAATTTTATGTCAAAATCCTGATTTACTTGTCCCTAATTATTTAAGAGAAACAGAAGCAGAAAGAAATTTAAAATGATTAGGCAATTACAGTTAGATGACATTGATAATGTTATTTTATTAGAGCAAGAATCATTAGGAACTACCCTTGGTAAAAGTATGCTTGAAAATATGATCGAAAATGATTTTGCTAAGGCCTATGTTTATGAAATTGATAACAAAATCATTGGCTATATTTCTGTTACGTTTGATGGTGAAATATTAGAAATAATGAATTTTTGTGTTGCTAAGGAATATCGAAGAAAAAAGATAGCTAGTAGCCTATTAAATCATATTTTTACTACATATAGGCAAATTGGCATGAAAAGTGCTATTTTAGAGGTAAGAAGAAGCAATTTAGCGGCTTTATGTTTATATGAAAAGTATGGCTTTTTAAAGATATTAGTTAGAAAACAGTATTACTCCAATTTAGAGGATGCTTTAGTTTTACAAAAGAACTTTGAATAGTTTAGGAGAATTTTTATGGATAAGACAAATGCTATGCGTATATTACAGCAAAAGAAAATTAATTTTAATACCTATGAATATCCCCATGAAGAAGGCGTTTGTGTTGATGGTCAAACTGTAGCCAGATTATTACACCAAAACCCTAAGCAAGTGTTTAAAACTTTAGTTTTAGTTTCTAATACAAAGCAATATTATGTATGCGTTGTACCAGTTTTAGATGAATTAGATTTAAAAAAGGCAGCTAAAGAATTCAAAGTAAAGTCTTTAGAAATGGTTATGGTTAAGGATTTATTGGCAATTACAGGATATGTAAGAGGTGGCTGTAGTCCTATAGGAATGAAAAAGGCTTATCCTACAATTGTTGATATAACAGCTTTATCATATGATAAAATAATTTTTTCAGGTGGTAAAATAGGAGTACAAATAGAAATGAATCCTAATGATTTGAATAAAATTATTCGACTAGATTTTAAAGATATAAGGAGGGACTAAGATGTTAGTATTAGGCGTAGAAAGTAGTTGTGATGAGACATCTGTTGCCATTGTTAAGGATGGTAAAGAGGTTTTAGCTAACGTAATAAATTCTCAAATAAAAATTCATGAACGTTTCGGTGGAGTTGTACCGGAAATAGCATCACGACATCATGTTTATCAAATTACTCTAGTGTTTCAAGAAGCATTTAGGGTGGCTGGTGTTAAACCTGAAGATATAGATTTAGTGGCAGTTACTCAAGGACCAGGTTTAATTGGGTCATTATTGGTTGGTTTGAATGCGGCAAAGACATTTGCTATGATGTATAATAAGCCAATTATTGGAGTACATCATTTAGCTGGTCATATTTATGCCAATGCTATTGAGCATGAAATGAAATTCCCACTAATTGCTCTTTTAGTATCAGGTGGAAATACTGAATTAATTTATATGAAGGATCACTTTCAATTTGAAATAGTTGGTGAAACTCTAGATGATGCCGTTGGTGAGGCCTACGATAAGGTTGCAAGAGTTGTAGGATTACCATATCCAGGTGGTCCTCATGTTGATAGACTAGCTCATTTAGGATGTGATAGCTATCATTTGCCTAGAGTTTATTTAGATGATGGTAGTTACAACTTTTCTTTTTCAGGCTTAAAAAGTGCTGTTATTAATTTAGTTCATAACCTACATCAAAGAAATCAGGACGTTAATGTTAATGATTTATGTGCATCATTTCAAGATAGTGTAACTGAGGTTTTAGTTAGAAAGACACTACAATTAGCAAAAAAGGATAACATTAAAAATATTATAGTAGCTGGTGGCGTATCAGCTAATAAGGGTCTTAAGGAAAGATTTTTAAAAGAAGCACCACAAGATTACAATATTTGTATTCCTTCCATAAAATATTGTACTGATAACGCTGCTATGATAGCAGTAGCAGGATATTATCAATTTAAAAAGGATCCAACTGTAGCGGATTTAACGTTAAACGCTTGTGCCTCATTAGAACTTCAAAGTAAATAGGGTATAGTGTTTTTTAGTGATTTGTTATATAATAAATTGTAATTTTAGGTAGTATTTTAAATAGTTAGTAAGGATATAGGTGATTTTATGGCAGAAATAAATAATTTTATAAAAACCATTATGCAAAATGATTTAGATTCTGGTAGAGTTAAGGAGATTATTACTAGATTTCCACCAGAGCCTAATGCATATTTGCATATTGGACATGCAAGAGCTATCATAACAAATTTTGAGCTTGCTAAAGCCTTTAATGGTAAAACTAATTTAAGATTTGATGATACAAACCCTGCTAAAGAAGATCAAGAGTTTGTTGATGGAATAATTAATGATTTAGCATGGTTAGGATATAAGCCAGATAAAATTTTATATGGTTCAGATTATTTTGAAAAAACCTATGAAAAAGCTATTCTTCTAATAAAAAAAGGACTAGCTTATGTTGATGATTTATCTCAAGAGGAAATGAGTAAATATCGTGGTACACTAACTGAACCTGGTATTAATTCCCCATATCGAAATAGAACAGTTGAGGAGAATTTAGAGCTTTTTGCTCAAATGAGGGCTGGCAAATTTGCTGAGGGCGAAAAGACATTGCGTGCTAAGATAGATATGGCTCATCCTAATATTAATATGCGTGATCCTGCTATGTATAGAATATTACATATTAAGCATCATCGTCAGGGAAATAAATGGTGTATTTATCCAATGTATGATTTTGCTCATCCACTTCAAGATTCATTTGAAGGAGTAACTCATTCATTATGTTCACTAGAATATGATAATCATCGTATTTTATATGATTGGTTTATAGAAAAATGTGAGATGGAGCATGTGCCTCACCAATATGAGTTTGGTAGACTTAATATAACTAATACTATTATGTCAAAAAGATATTTACGTGCTCTTGTTGATGCTAAAAAGGTTAGTGGCTATGATGACCCTAGAATGCCAACATTATGTGGGTTGCGTAGAAGGGGCTTTACACCAGATAGTATTCGCAATTTTATTTTAGCAACAGGCTTATCAAGGGTTAATTCAACTGTAGATTCAGAACAATTGGATGAAGAATTAAGAAATGATTTAAAATTAAAAACTCTACGTCCTAATGCTGTAATTAATCCTTTAAAGGTTATTATAGATAATTATCCTTCTGGTCAGGTTGAATACCTATCTTGTCCAAATAATGCTGAAAATCCAGAATTAGGTGAAAGAAAGATAGCTTTCTCTAAAGAGGTTTACATTGAAAAGGATGATTTTATTGAACAAAAGCCTAATAAGAAATGGAAAAGATTGGCATTAGGGGTTGAGGTTAGGTTAATGCATGCTTATTTTATTACTGCCACATCTGTAGAGAAAGATGCTAATGGTAATGTAATTTTAGTTCATGCTACTTATGATCCAAGTACTAAATCAGGAAGTGGCTTTGACGGTAGAAAACCAAATGGAAATATTCATTTTGTTGAAGCAACTACGGCTATTCCAACTGAGTTTAGATTGTTTGAACCTTTAATGGTTGATGAAACTGAAGAAAATAAAGACTTAGATTTTATGCAAAGATTAAATCCAAATTCTTTAAGTATCCATAATGGCTATGCTGAAGAATCTTTAAAAAATACGAAACCACTAGATCATTATCAATTTATTAGAAATGGCTATTATACTACTGATATAGATTCTACTTCAGATAAATTAGTGTTTAATAGGACATGTGGTTTAAAATCATCATTTAAATTATAAAAAGAGGACTGTCATTGACAGCCCTTTCATCACGTAAGGAGGACATTATGCTAAAGACTATTAATTTAGGTTTACAATATGGCTCAAGAAAGCTATTTGAGCATGTTGATATAACATTTACAAAAGGAAATTGCTATGGTATTATAGGGGCAAATGGAGCTGGTAAATCAACATTCTTAAAGGTTTTATCTGGTGAAATTCAATCAACTACTGGTGAAGTTTTACTTGATAAAAATGAAAGAATGAGTATACTAAAACAAGACCAAAATGCTTTTAATAATGAAACTGTTTTAAATACGGTTTTATTAGGCCATAAGCGTCTTATAGAAATAATGAAAGAAAAGGATGAACTATACGCTAAAGAGGATTTTACTGACGAAGATGGTATATTAGCTGCTAAACTCGAAGGTGAATTTCAGGAGTTAGGTGGTTGGGAAGCTGAGTCTGATGCCGAAAGCCTTTTAAATGGAATTGGTGTTGAAAGTAAATATCATAATATGCTAATGGGAAATTTGGATGCTAAACTTAAAATAAAAGTATTATTAGCTCAAGCATTATTTGGAAATCCTGATATTTTATTATTAGATGAACCGACAAACAATCTTGATTATAAATCAACTAGATGGCTAGAAAACTTTTTACTTAATTTTGAAAATACAGTTTTAATTGTTTCTCATGATCGTCATTTTTTAAATAATGTTTGTACACATATTTGTGATGTTGATTTTGGCAAGATTAAATTATATGTTGGTAATTATGAGTTTTGGTATGAGTCTAGCCAATTAGCTTTACAGCAGGCTAAAGATCAAAATAAAAAGGCAGAACAAAAAATTAAAGAGCTACAAGAATTTATTGCTAGATTTTCAGCTAATAAGTCAAAATCAAGACAAGCTACAAGTAGAAAAAAATTATTAGATAAAATAACAATAGATGATATTGAGCCTTCTTCTCGTAGATATCCATATATCGGCTTTAAGCCAAATCGTGAGGTTGGAAATGACATCTTATTTGTCGATAAGCTTACTAAAAAGGGTGTTTTTGAAAATCTAAGTTTTACTGTTAATAAAAATGATAAAATTGCTTTTTTATCAGAAAACACCCATCAAATTACGGCTTTATTTAATATTTTAAGTGGTAATGACACTGATTATACTGGGAAATTTAAATGGGGAATCACAACATCAATCGGCTTTTTACCTCAAGATAATAGAAAATATTTTGATAAGGAGCTTTCCTTAATTGATTGGCTTAGACAATATTCTAAAGATGATCAAACAGAAAGCTTTATTCGTGGTTGGCTTGGTAGAATGTTATTTAGCGGCGATGAATCATTGAAAAAGTGTAATGTTTTATCTGGTGGAGAAAAGGTTAGATGTATGTTTGCTAAAATTATGTTAGAATCACCAAATATTTTATTATTTGAAGATCCTACAAATCATCTTGATTTGGAATCTATTACAGCTTTAAATGAAGGCATGAGTAATTTCAAAGGCAACATTTTATTTTCTTCACATGATGCTGAGCTTTTGCAAACCGTTGCTAACAGAATTATTTGTTTTAATAATGATGGAAGCTATACAGATAGAATGACTACTTATGAGGAATTTATTGAAAAATATAATAACCTATAATTTATAGGAGAAAGGATTAATCACTTTATTTTTAATTTGATTAAGGTTATGCTGATGGATATTTTAGGAGGATTAAATAAAAATCAAAAAGAAGCTGTAATGACAACAGAAGGTCCTGTTATGGTTATGGCTGGTGCTGGTAGTGGTAAAACTAAAGTTCTTACAACTAGGATAGCTCATTTAATTGCTGATCTTGGTATTCCATCATCTCAAATTCTTGCGGTGACATTTACTAATAAGGCAAGTAAAGAAATGAAGGATAGAATTCAAAAAATGCTTAATATCGAAACAAAATTTATGTGGGTTTCTACATTTCATTCTTTTTGTAGTAGATTGTTAAGACTAGAAATTACAGCTTTACAGCCATATACAAAGTCGTTTATAATCATAGATGATGAAGATTCAATTAAAATAGTTAAAGATATTATGAAGGAATTGGATATTGATGATTATAAGCCTAAAGAAATTCGTAATTTAATTTCTAAAAGTAAGAATTTTATAGACTTCTCAATATCAGACCCAGCTTTAAATAATTGTTACATGCTTGTTAATAGTAAATACAATACATATTTAAAGGAAAATAATCTTTTAGATTTTGATGATTTAATTATTAAAACCATTGAGTTATTTAAAAAGAATCCTGATATATTACAAAAGTATCAAAATAAATTTCAATATATTTTAGTGGATGAATTTCAAGATACAAATACCTTGCAATATAATTTAATTTTTATGCTTGCAAGTAGATATCATAATTTGTTTGTTGTTGGAGATGATTTTCAATCCATTTATTCCTTTAGAGGCGCTAAAATTGAAAATATAAATCGTTTTAGACAAGATTTTTTAGAGCATAAATTGATTTTATTAGAGGAAAATTATCGTTCAACGTCGCAAATTTTAGCATTAGCCAATGAGGTTATAAAAAACAACCCAAATCAAATCAAAAAGGTAATGTTTTCTAATCAAAACGAAGGAGATAACCCTGTTTATTTTCATGCCAATACTAGTTATGAGGAAGTAATGTTTGTAATTGACCAAATTAAAGAATTGGTATTAAAAGGTGATAGTTATAATGACATTGCTATATTATATAGGGCAAACTATATTTCTAGAAATTTTGAGGATATGTTGGTTCGCTATCAAATTCCATATAAAATATATGGCGGGTTATCATTTTTTGCCAGAAAGGAAATAAAGGATGCCATAGCCTATTTACGAGTTATAGTAAATCAAGATGATGATTTTTCATTTCAAAGGATTATTAATGAACCTAAGCGAAAAATTGGACCATCTTTAATTAATAAATTACGAATATTAGCTAATGACAATAAAATATCATTATTTAAAGCCATAGATCAAAATGTAGGTAGTGGAATAGGAGTGGAAGCATTAAAAACATTTAAAACTAAAATTTTACATTTAAATTCTTTAGTTAATAATATGCCATTACCTAAATTGCTAGATTTGATTTTAGATGAAACAGGTTATATTGAAAGTTTAAAAAAGGATGAAGATTCCTATGAAGATAGAATTGATAATCTAAAAGAATTAAAGAGCGTTCTTAAAGAGGCTGAGGATTTTTATGAAGGTGATAACTTAGCCAAATTAGATCAATTGCTAGCAGATTTATCTTTAAGAACTGATAGCGATGATGATATTGATAATGATAATTGTGTAAGATTAAGTACATATCATCAGGTCAAAGGATTAGAGTTTAAAGATGTATTTATGGTGGCTATGGAAGAAGGTATTTTTCCATCTGCTAGTTGTATAAAGGATTCTGAGATAGAAGAAGAGAGACGTATTTGTTATGTCGGTATAACAAGAGCCAAAAAGAGGTTATATTTATCTAATGCTGAAAATAGATTTTTGTTTGGAAGTCAAAGCTATATGCTTCCATCAAGATTTATTAATGAAATGGCAGAAATATTATTACCTAAGAAAAAGGAAAAGAGAATTGTAGCTTTCAAAGAGAAGAAAGAAATAGTAAATCTAAAGGATGATGTTGTTTTAAATGTTGGTGATAAAATCAACCATAAGGTATTCGGTGACGGACTAATTGTTAGTAAAGATAATAATGTTATTACAGTTGCCTTTAAGGTTCCATATGGCATTAAAAAGTTGATGGCCAATCATCCGGCAATTAGAAAATTATAGGAGGGTATATATGAAGACTTTACTTGTTATCTTTGTTTTAACTTCAATGTTATTGCTAACAGGTTGTAGTAAAAAAACTAAAACTATTGAAAATTCTAATAAAGATATAACATTAACTATATATGCTCATAATGGCGAGTCTGAGAGTGAAAATATTATATATAGTCTCGGACATGCATGGTTATCTATTGAAAATAATAAGGATAGTTCATTGTATTTTTCCAACTATGAAATAAAATCTGGTGAAGCACTATATTTTGGTTCTTGGGGTAGTTCAGCTAAGTGGGGCGTTTGTTATAACATGGAGCCTCAATTTGCCAGCAAATATGGAAGATATGATGGTACTATATCACTTAGTATTGGTATTGATGAAAAGCAAGTTGATAAGCTAGCTGAATTTGCATTAGCAAATGATCATTGGAATATTTTTCAAAATTGTTCATGGTTTGCAACATCTTGCTGGAACTATGCAGTTGATGATGAATATGATTTAGAAAAACATTTAATTTATACACCATCTGCCTTGGCTGAAGAGATAAATGAATATGATAGTGCAGTCATTAATAAAAAAATGGAGAATTTTAATAGCATATTTTACTTTGATAAAAATAATGAAATGGTGGTATTAGAGCTATGCGACTAGGTAGTATTTTAAGTAAAGTTTTAGTATCAATTGCTTTTATGCTTTCTACATATTTATCTTTAGGATATATAATTAAGGGAATAAACCAACCTATTTTAGTTGGTCAATTTGGAGAATACCATTTTTGGGGATTTTATATATTAGGAATTATTTTTTCTTGTATATCCTTTGTTTTATTAATTTTATTGCTTTTAATTTTTTTGATAAAAAATAAAATAAAATATTTTAATTTATATTAATAAATTTTTAAGTTAGATTTATCTTTGACAGCCTCTTTTATAAGGGGCTTTTTTTAAAAACATTAGATAAAATAGAATTTTGTCATAAACAATATATTTTTATGTTATAATACAAAAGAGTGTAATATGAGGTGATTTAGATGGATGCTGTTGATAGAATACAAGTTCTTAAAGAACAATTAAACAAGGCCTCTGAGGCTTATTATGTATATGATAATCCTATTATGGAGGATTATGAATATGATAAGCTGATGAATGAGCTTATTGATTTAGAGGAAAAATATCCCCAATTAAAAACTCCTGATTCACCTACTAATCGTATTGGTGGAGAGGTTTTAACTAAATTTGTAAAGGTAAAGCATGATCAAAAAATGATGTCACTAGCTGATGCCTTTAGTTATGATGAATTGAGGGAATTTGATCAAAGGGTTAAAAGTGTAGCACCAAATGCAACTTATTTATGCGAATTAAAGATAGATGGATTGTCAGTTTCTTTAAAATATGAAAATGGATTATTAGTTCAGGCTGCAACACGTGGAAATGGTAGTATTGGTGAGAATATTACTCATAATGTTAAAACTATTAAAAGTGTTCCTCTTCGCTTAAAAAACAATGAAACTCTTGAAGTAAGAGGCGAAATTTTTATGCCTAAAAAAAGTTTCATTGCTCTTAATTTAGAACGTGAAGAAAATGAAGAGGAGTTGTTTGCTAATTGCCGTAATGCTGCTGCAGGTTCAGTTAGACAGCTAGACAGTCGTATAGCTGCCAAAAGAAATTTAGATGTTTTTCTATATTATTATTTAAATCCTGATGTTCTAACTCAAGAAGAAGCCTTAATCGATATGAAAAATTTAGGCTTTAAGGTTAATCCACTATATCGTCATTGTATGAATGTTGAAGAGGTTATTGACTATATACAACAAATGGGTGAGAAAAGACAGAGTCTAGAATACGATATTGATGGTATAGTTATAAAGGTTAATGAAATACCACTTCATAACGTTATTGGTGAGACGGTAAAATACCCAAAATGGGCGATAGCTTATAAATTTCCTCCTGAGGAAGTATCAACAGAATTATTAGATATAACTTTCCAAGTAGGAAGAAGTGGGGTGATTACTCCAGTTGCTAATTTCAAGCCAGTTTTTGTACAAGGATCTTTAATTTCTAAAGCTACCTTACATAATGAGGATTATATTAGAACTAAAGATATTCATATTCATGATAAGGTTATAATTCGTAAGGCTGGAGATGTTATTCCGGAAGTTGTAAGACCAATTATTGATAAGCGTGGCAGTAATTGTATCCCTTTTAAAATGATTGAGTTATGTCCTAGTTGTGGCAGTAGATTAGTTAGAAGACCTATGGAGGCTGATTATTATTGTCTAAATCCTAATTGTGAGGAAAAGATAATCAATAAATTAATTCATTTTGCATCCAAACCAGCATACGATATAGATTCACTAGGAGACAAGGTTGTAAGGCAGCTTTATCAAGCTTCTTTTATAAAAAATATTGTTGATATTTTTAAATTAAAGAATCATTATGAAGAGTTATTAGTGATGCCTGGATGGGGCCAAAAAAGCGTTGAAAATTTATTAAACGCTATAGAAGAAAGTAAAAAAAATAATTTAGACAAGCTTATATTTGGTTTGGGAATTCGCCATTGTGGTAGTAAAATTGCTCGAATTTTATGTCGTAATTTTAAAAATATTGAGGGACTTAAAAATGCTACTTATGAGCAAATAATAACTATAGGTGATATAGGTGATGCTATTGCTAAAGAGTTCGTATTGTTTATGCAAGATAGTGCTAATATAAATATGCTTGATGAGTTATCTAGCTTAGGCTTAAATATGCAATATCAATTTGATGAAATAAAGGTTAATTATTTTACTAATAAAAAATGTGTCTTAACAGGAACACTAATGTCAATGGGAAGAAGCGAAGCTAAAAAAATTATTGAGGGCTTTGGAGGAAGTTTGTCAGAATCTGTAAGTAAAAAAACTGATATTTTGATTTTGGGAGAAAATCCTGGAAGTAAATATGATAAAGCCAAAAAATTAGGTATTTACATTATGCAGGAGGATGAATTTTTAGATAAAATCAAGGAGTAAAGTATGGATAAAATTATTATAAAAGGTGCTAGAGAAAACAATTTGAAAAACATTAACTTGGAATTGCCTAAGAATAAATTAATTGTTATGACAGGGCTTTCTGGAAGTGGAAAATCATCCTTGGCTTTTGATACAATTTATCAAGAAGGTCAAAGACGTTTTGTGGAGTCTTTATCTAGCTATGCTAGGCAATTTATCGGTTCTAGTGAAAAGCCTGATGTTGATTCAATAGAAGGATTATCTCCAGCTATTTCAATTGATCAAAAAACTGCATCTCATAATCCACGTTCAACAGTTGGTACTGTAACAGAGATTTATGATTATTTAAGAGTATTATTTGCTAGAGTGGCAACACCATATTGTCCAACCCATAAAATACCAATCTCATCTTTATCTGTAGAGGAAATAGTAAATAAAATTATGGAATATGAAATGGGAAGTAGAATATATATTACTGCCCCTGTTGTTTTCCATCAAAAGGGTGAACATAAAAATATTTTTGCCAAATTTTTAAAGGAAGGCTATGTTAGAGCTTTAGTTGATGGGGAAATGGTTGACTTAGATTCGGAAATTAATTTGGAAAAAAATAAAAAGCATGACATATTCATAGTACTAGAGCGTTTGGTAATGAAAGAAGGAGTCAGAAGTAGAATATTCGAGGCTGTTTCTACAGCAACAACAGCTTCTAATGGTTATTGTGTGGTTTATCATGATGACAAGGAGGATTTTTTCTCAACCTTACATGCCTGTCCTCATTGTGGTTATTCAATTGGTAATTTAGAGCCTAGACTATTTTCGTTTAATAGTCCACTTGGTGCTTGTCCGGAATGTAATGGACTTGGTAAAAAATTAACAGTGTCACCTGACTTGGTGGTTGATGAGAACAAGTCTTTAAATCAAAATGCCTTACTACCTTATAAAAATCAAGAAAAAGAGAATTTAAACAACTTGATGCTTCAACAAACCTGTGCTCATTATAACATTGATATGAATAAGCCATTTAAGGATTTAACTAAAGAACAAAAACAAATTATTTTATATGGCTCAGATGAAAAAATTGATTTTAAGATGAAATCAATGAATGGTAGAAACCATGATAAACTAGATTATTATGAGGGTGTAGTAACTAACTTTTCACGTCGTTATGTAGAAACAACATCAGAATGGATTAGAGAATGGATTGAAGGCTACATGGTAGAAAGAAAATGTGATGTTTGCCAGGGAAAAAGGCTTAATAAATCTATTTTAAATATTTTTATAAATGATAAAAATATAGCTGATGTTTGTGATATGTCTATTGAGGATTGCTATAATTGGTTTAAAAATTTAAAATTATCTGAGGAAAAAACTGTTATAGCTAAACAAGCTATCAAAGAAATTACCGATAGATTAAAATTTTTAATCAATGTTGGTTTGGAATATTTAACATTATCTAGAAGTGCAGATACATTATCAGGTGGAGAAGCCCAAAGAATTAGGTTGGCAACTCAAATAGGTTCTCAGCTAACTGGTGTATTATATGTTTTAGATGAGCCATCAATAGGCCTTCATCAAAGAGATAATGCAAGATTGATTAATACCCTAAAACAGATGCGTGATCTAGGCAATACATTAATTGTCGTTGAGCATGATGATGAAACTATGTTAAGCTGTGACTACTTAGTAGATATAGGCCCAAAAGCCGGTATTCATGGTGGTGAGGTAGTAGCTTGTGGAACTCCTCAAGAGGTTATGGCAAATCCTAATAGTATAACAGGTAATTATTTATCAGGTAGAATGAAAATAGAGGTTCCTTCTAAACGAAGAGAGTTAGATGGTAGATACATCGAAATAATTGGTGCTCGCCAAAATAATTTAAAGAATGTCAAGGTTAAAATACCACTTGGTGTTATTACCTGTATAACAGGAGTATCTGGAAGTGGAAAGTCATCTTTAATTAATGAGGTATTGTACAAGAATGCTTATATTCAGCTTTATGGAAGTAAAAAATTAGTACCAGGATTAGTTGATAAAATTAAGGGACTTGACCAAATTGAAAGAATAATTCAAATTTCCCAACAACCAATAGGTAGAACTCCACGTAGTAACCCTGCAACTTATACTGGCGTTTTTGACGATATCCGTGAATTATTTAGTCAGACTACTGATGCCAAAATAAGGGGTTATGATAAATCGAAGTTTTCATTTAATGTTAAGGGTGGTAGATGTGAAGCATGTGGTGGAGATGGCGTAAAAAGAATTTCAATGCAATTTCTACCAGATGTTTATGTACCTTGTGAAGTATGTAAGGGAAAAAGATTTCAATCTGAAACTCTACAAATTAAATTTAAAGACAAAAATATTGCCGATGTTTTAGATATGACAGTTGAGGATGCGTTAGAATTCTTTGATGCATTCCCTAAAATTAAATCTAAGCTTCAAACATTATATGATGTTGGTTTAGGCTATATTAAACTAGGTCAATCATCTACAACTTTGTCTGGAGGAGAAGCTCAAAGAGTAAAGCTCGCATATGAATTGCATTCAAAAATAACTTCCAAAACATTGTATATATTGGATGAGCCTACAACAGGATTACATGTTGATGATATTAAACGTTTAATGAATGTTATTAATAAAATTGCCGATAATAGAGCCACAGTTTTGATTATAGAGCATAATTTAGATGTTATTAAATTAGCTGATTACATAATTGATATGGGGCCAGAAGGTGGCAATAAGGGTGGTAATGTTATTTTTAGCGGAAGACCTGAGGATTTAATTAAGCATAGTGAATCATATACAGCTCAGTATCTAAAACCATTATTAGAAAAATAAGGGAATTTCCCTTATTTTTGTTTTTCTATTGAAAAGTCTAATTTATTTGTAAAAGTTGCTATCTTGATATATAATAATAAAATGAGAGATTATAAAGATTTTATTAAATAAAGGAGTAAAGCATGAACTACGTTAGTGTAAATGATTTAGCGAATGATAATAATTTAGAATTATTAGCTGGTAAGAAGGGCTTAAATGCTAAAATTAGTGAGGACATGATATCACGTCCAGGATTAGAATTTGCTGGCTTTTTTGATTATTTTGATAATAAAAGGTTAGTTTTAATTGGATCTAAAGATAATAGCTTTTTAATGCTACAGCCAGAACAGGTGCAACGCCAAAATGTTGAAAAAATATTTAAGTTAAACCCTCCGTGTTTAGTATTTTCTAAAAATGTTCAGGTTTCACCTTTATTTTATGAATATGCTGAGCAATATGGAATATGTGTTTTTCAATGCAATTTACGAACAACTCAGGCTTCATCTAAACTTTATACCTATTTGCAGGATATGCTAGCACCTAGAATTTCCGTTCATGGTACATTGCTTGATATTAACGGTATGGGTACTTTAATTATAGGTAAAAGTGGTATTGGTAAGTCAGAAACAGCATTAGATCTTATTAAAAGAGGACATCAACTAATAGCTGATGATTTAGTAGAAATAATGGAAAAAGAACCAGGAAACTTAATTGGGGCAGCTCCTGAAATACTTAGACGTTATATGGAAATTAGAGGTATAGGTATTGTCGATGTTGTTACAATGTTTGGTGCTGGAGCCTATAGAAATAGAAAAAATATTCAACTTGTAGTAGAATTACAGGCTTGGGATAATGATAAATATTATGATAGATTAGGTCTTGAAACCCAAAAGATAAAATATTTTAATACCGAAATTACTAAAATAACAATCCCTGTGCTACCTGGTAGAACTGTATCACTATTGGTTGAATCTGCCGCAATGAATGAAAAATTAAAGAAATTAGGACACTTTGCAGCTCAAGAATTCATTGAAAAGGTAGATCAAAGAGCTAAAAGAGGTGAAGAAGAATGATGAGATATATAGACCCGACATTTTCTTTATTTGGCTTAGAAATCGCCTGGTATGCAGTTTGTATTTTAATAGGTGTAGTTATAGCAGTTATAGCAGGTATTAAAGAGGGTAAAAAATTAGGAATTCCTAGCGATTATATATATTGGGGAGTTATTATCGTTTTACCTTGTGCTATAATTGGTGCTAGATTATGGTATATTCTATTTAATCTTGATCAAGGCTGGACCTTTTCGAAGATAATAGGATTAGAGGGTGGATTGGCAGGTTTGGCTATCCAAGGTGGTGTTATTGCTGCCCTTATAACAATTTGTATTTATTGTTATGTTAGAAAAATTTCTCTTTATAAAATTTTGGATATAGTAGCTGTAGGCTTTTTAATTGGTCAAATTTGTGGTAGATGGGGTAATTTCTGTAATCATGAATTATACGGTCCTGTTGTAGAAAATCCTAATTTTTTAAAGTTAATCCCTATACTTGGTGAAAATATGTATATAAACGGAGCCTATAGACATCCAGTATTTTTGTACGAATCTTGTTTAAATTTAGTAGGTTTAATAATTTTATTGATTTTAAGAAGAAAGTATAAAAATCTTCAAAGTGGTGATTTAATGGGAGTTTATTTGGTGTGGTATGGTATGGTAAGAATACTTACCGAAAGTCTTCGTTTATATGGAGATCCAAGTGATCCTTTAATGATAGGTGTTATTCCTGTTTCTATTTTATTTAGTGTAATATTTATTATAGTAGGTATAGTATTTTTAGTAGTAAAACGTTTTGTAGGTCCTAAAAATAAGTATCAGGATATTTTGGCTGAAATTGCTCAAAATAAGCTAGATACTATAATATTTGATTTGGATGGTACACTATTAGATACTAGGCCACTAATTGATAAAAGCTTTATTCATACATTTGAACATTTTAGACCAGAACATAAATTAACTGATGAAGAATTAGATTCTTTTTTTGGCCCAACCTTATATCAAACATTTTCTAGATTTTCTGATAATGAAGAGGAAATCCAAGAAATGATTGCCTATTATAGAGAATATAACGTGGCAAATCATGATCAAATGGTAAAAGAAATGCCTGGTGCTAGACAATTGTTAAAGGATTTACATAATAAGGGATATCATTTAGCAGTTGCCTCTTCTAAAAAAACGGATTTAGTTATTCATGGCTTACAAATTACAAATTTATATGAATTTATGGATGCAGTAGTGGGAGCTGATGAGGTGAAAAATCATAAGCCAGCCCCTGATGCAATAATAAAAGCAATTGAAATGATAAAGGATAAAGCAAACGCGAGCTTAAATGAGTACAATAATGATTTAACTAAAAGCAATTCTTTTATCCGCTTTTTAAAAAAAATGCTTAAAAAGAAGCCAAAACCAGTTGAAAAAATAGCTTATGTAGGTGATACATTAAATGATATGAAGGCTGCTAAGGCAGCAAATGTTAAAGCTATTGGCTGTCTTTATATTAGTCATCCAGAGGTTATGCTAAATGCCGATGTTGACTATGTGATTGAAAAATTATCTGATATTATAACTATTTGTGTGGAGTAAATTATGAGTTTTGCATTAGATGTTAAGGATGATTTGTTAAAGATTAGTAACTCAGATGAAAAAGCTGATAAGCTACAATTAGAGGCTATGATAAAATTTGGTGGAGAATTAATAATTTCTAAACCATTACGTTTAACATTTACTTGTAATAATTTAGGTGTTATGAGGCTTTTCATTAAAATTTGTAAACTATACTATAAAATTGATTATGAATTAGTTTCTCGAGTAATAAATCGTTTTGACAATCATACTATTTTTACAATTAGTATTTATGATAATGTGGAACGAATCTTAAATGATATTAATTGGATTGGCGATATTAATGTTCAGAATTTAATTTTCGATAATGAGGAATATATGGCTGCTTATTTACGAGGTGCTTTTTTAGTTAGAGGTAGTGTTAATGATCCGGCTTCAAAAAATAGTCATTTAGAAATTATTTCTACTAATGAAAAGGAAATTTTATTTATTCAAAGGATTATGAATAAATTTGAATTAAATGCTAGAATTTCTAAAAGAAAAAATTACCTTTTAGTTTATTTGAAGGCCAAGCAGGATATAGGTGATTTTTTATATCGTTTAGGTGCTACACAATCAATGAATTACTATGAAGATGTAGTTATTACTAAAGAAATAAAGGCCAATGCTAAAAGGGCTATTAACTTAGATATTGCCAATCAGGATAAGACAAATGAAGCTGCCTTAGAACAACTTAAATGTATAAGATATTTGGAATATCATTATCCATTAGAGCATTTAGATTCTAAATTACTTATGATTATGAAGGTCAGAAAAGAGCATCCTGAACATTCTTTGATGCAATTATTAGATATAATTCACGATGATTATGATCCAAAATTAACAAAATCAGGTCTTAATCATAGATTAAGAAAGCTTAAGGAATTAGCTAAAGAACTAGCGACAAAAAGAGGGGAAAATATATGATAGGTATTGACCTTGTTGAGCATAAGGACATTTATGATAAAAGTGAAGCTTTTATCAAAAGAGTTTTATCAGAAATGGAATTTGCTATTTATCAAAAAATTACAAATAAAAAGCGCCAAGTAGAATACATTGCTTCACGCTTTGCATCTAAAGAGGCGCTTTTAAAAGCTTATAAAAAATTTCCACAGCACATTGATTTGAAAGACATTTCCATATTAAATGACCCTCAAACCAATGCACCCTATATATCATGTAGTAAACTTAATGATAAGCTAGAAATATCTATTACACATACTGATAATTATAGCATGGCAGTTGTTATACTTCATCCATAATTTGATGACGATTTCTCATAAATAATAAAGCAATATTAAATAAACCAGTTATAAATACAAGTGAATAGATTACACGAGAAACGACAGAACCATCGCCAAATATATAGGCAACTAGGTTAAAGTCGAAAATCCCGATAAGTCCCCAATTGATTGCCCCTATAATAGTCACTACTAGGGCAATTTTTTGTATTACACCCATCTTTAATTCCTCCTTTAATCATATTTTTACCCAATATTTAAAAAGTTATGCATAAAAGAATTTTTTTAAGCATAACATCTACTGAATAGAAATGGGTGGGAAAAATGAAAAAAATATTTGTTAGTATTATGTTATGTATTACGCTTTTACTGGCAAGCTGTAGTAAAACTGATGTAAATGAGGATGGTATCAAAGCAACGACAGAATATCTTTCATCGTTACAATCCTATGGACTTAATTGTGATATGACTATTCATAGAACCAATAAGGATATAACTGTTAATGTCGATGTGGATTATTTACAGCCTAATTATTATAAGGTATGTTTTAATAATAAAAATGGGCATGAACAAATTATTGTTAAAAACGATGATGGTGTATATGTTTTAACGCCTTCCCTAAACAAGGAATTTAAATTTGATAGCCAGTGGCCTTTAAATTCATCACACGCGTATTTATTAGGTGGAATTTGTTCAGATATTACTAATGATGAGCAAGCTACATTTACTGTAAACGGTGATATTGTTGAAATCCAAAGCAAATTAAGTGGTATGAACAATAATGCCACAAAACTAAAATTTTATTATAATCATAAAGATAACAAGCCTGTTAAGGCAATATTATTAGATGATAGTGACAAAGAACAAATTTTAGTTGAATTTAATGAGTTTACCCCTAACAAGTCATTAAAAAAAGAAGAATTTAATCCTAAGCTTATAATGGATAATCAATCTAATAATAATGAATCAACAACACCTGAAGATAGTCAAACATCATTAACTATTACATGTGGATTTATATGTGATGGTTCAACATTGTCATCATCTAAAATAGATGACGAAAGTACAATTTTATGTTATACTGGCGAAAAGAGCTATACTATAGTGGTAAAAAAGGCTGATTCTTATTCTACATCTGTAGCATTAGAAACATATGATAGTATGGATTTTATTTCCACAGGATTAATATTATCTAATGCAAACACCTCAAAATATTTTATAGATGATATTGAGGTTGCTATATATTCTAATAACCTATCATCTAGTGATATATTAGCCATTGCTTCAGAAATAACATTATCTTAAGGAATACCAAATGGTATTCCTTGTTTTTTGTTAAAAATTTTTAAATATAGTTGTAAGAAATCATTATTTATGTTAAAATATCAAGGTAATATCGTTAATAGGAGATGAATTAATTTGGCACGTGTTGTAAGAAAAGTTTCAAATCGCGCTGTATCCGGTCAAAAGAAACAAAAAAACCTAATAAAAAATAAATGGATTTGGATTATTTCTGCTTTAGTGGTTGTTATCGTGGTAGTGTCAGTTGTATTAGCTGTAGTTTTACCAAATAATAATGAGGTAGAAGGAAATAAAATAGATTATTTCGAAAATCAAGAGGTTGAATTTACAAAGGCTTCATACGCTGGTTTACAAAATTATACTAATTTAAATTATATTAATCCTCAAAATGAAAATGAGTTATTTGTTGAAAATGTATTTATATTTGCGTATAATTTATCATCTTTTTATCCTGATTCAAATGATGAATCATACGATAAAAAGCATGCTCAAATATTAACATTATTAGTTGATCTTCAAAAATCAATTGATGAGCAAAAAAATAATGGTGTAGATGTTGAATTGTTAATAATTGATACATCTATTGGATTAAATGCAGATGTATTAATGGACTCAGCATATGGTGGATCTGAAAATGAAGATGATGCAGTTAGTTTTATTTTTTCATATATTCGCCATGGAGAAATTTTTACTGATGAAATAAAAAATGAAAGAAACTATTCATTGAATAGTACAGATTTAAGTACTATGATTACCACAACAATCCCAACTGCTCAATATTTTGTAAGCAGTGGATTAAATCCAGATTTAATAGTAAAGAAATAAGACCACTATAGGTCTTATTTTTTTAAAAAATATAAGAAAGGGAAAATGTAATTATTTACATTGATAAAAAAATGGAGTATTTAAGTGATAGTGTTTTACAAGATATTAGTCAAAATCTTAGTATTAAGGTTGAACAAATAAAACAAGTCTTAGAATTTTTAAAGGACGATAAAACTGTTGCCTTTATTGCCAGATATCGTAAGGAGGCTACAGGAGGATTAGATGAGGAGAAAATTAGAGCTATTGAAGAGCAATATAATTACGGTGTAAA
Organism: Candidatus Avacholeplasma faecigallinarum; assembly: GCA_018715825.1. Taxonomy (GTDB): domain Bacteria; phylum Bacillota_I; class Bacilli_A; order Acholeplasmatales; family Anaeroplasmataceae; genus Anaeroplasma; species Anaeroplasma faecigallinarum. Next base: position 1,288 of record DVKU01000200.1, on the reverse strand, counting down.
CCTTGAAAAGCGTAAGGACGATGTTATTAGGCTAATAGAGGAAAAAGGCTTATTAACCGAAGAATTAAAAAAGCAAATTTTAGATGCCAAAAAATTAATTGATGTTGAGGATCTTTATCGCCCATATAAGGAAAAGAAAAAAACTAAGGCTACTGAGGCAATAGCTTTAGGACTTGAGCCTTTAGCTGATATAATGATGAAATTATGGCAAAAGGGAGATAAGGATGAGATTGTTAGTAAGTTTTTAACTGATAAAGTTACAACCATAGATCAAGCAATAACCTTAGCTAAATATATTGTGGCAGAACGAATCAGTGATAATGCTGAATATAGAAAATATATTCGTGATGCGGCCTTAAAATATGGAACAATTAGTGGTAAGAAGAAGGATAATGATTTAGATTCTGAAGAAAAATATAAAAACTATTATGAATTTAGTGAAAATGTTGGAAGAATAAAGCCTCATCGTATTTTAGCCATAAATAGAGCTGAAGATGAAAAGGTTATAACTGTAAATGTTGAACTTCAGCCTAAAAGGGATATTGATTATTTAAATTATAAGGTTGTAAGAAATAGAGAATCTTTGTTTAAAACTGAGTTACAACAGGCAATTGATGATTCTTATAAAAGATTGATTGCCCCATCTATAGCTCGTGAAATAAGGTCAATTTTGACTGAGACAGCTCAGGAACAAGCAATTCATATTTTCTCATTGAATTTAAAAAATTTATTATTACAAGCACCTCTTAAGGGGCGAGTAGTGTTAGGTGTGGATCCTGCCTTTAGAACTGGTTGTAAATTAGCAGTCATTTCTCCAAGTAGCAATGTCTTAGAAATAGGAGTAATATATCCAAATGAAAAAGCTAAAGGTCAGATTGTAAATCCGGCTTTATTAGAGAAATCTAAGCGTACTATTTTAGATCTTATAAAGAAATATAATGTTGAAATTATTGCCATCGGTAATGGTACTGCTAGTAGAGAAACAGAAAGTTTTATTGCTGAGGTGATAAAAGAAAATAAATTAACTACAAAATATGTAATTGTCAGTGAGGCAGGAGCTTCTGTTTACTCAGCATCTGATTTAGCTATAGAAGAATTCCCTGATTTATCTGTTGAACAGCGCTCAGCAATTTCAATAGCTAGAAGAATACAAGACCCTTTAGCCGAATTGGTTAAAATAGATCCTAAATCAATAGGTGTTGGTCAATATCAACATGATGTTGCTCAAAACAAGCTAAATAAGTCTTTAGATGATGTTGTTGTTGATGCTGTTAATAAGGTAGGTGTA
>DVKU01000199.1 GCA_018715825.1 Candidatus Avacholeplasma faecigallinarum | reverse complement strand
AGACTGCAGAGGCTTATTTAGGTGAAAAGGTTGATAATGCTGTTATTACAGTTCCAGCATATTTTAATGATGCTCAACGTCAAGCAACTAAGGATGCAGGTAAGATTGCAGGTCTTGAAGTAATGCGTATTATTAACGAACCAACTGCAGCAGCTTTAGCTTATGGTATTGATAAGACAGATAAGGAACAAACAGTATTAGTATTCGACCTTGGTGGTGGTACATTCGATGTTTCTATTCTATCTCTTGCAGATGGTACATTTGAGGTATTATCTACAGCAGGTGATAATGTCTTAGGTGGAGATGACTTCGATAAGGTTATTATGGATTGGTTAGTAGCTGAATTTAAGAAGGAGTCAGGTGTTGATTTATCAAATGATAAAATGGCACTTCAACGTTTAAAGGATGCTTCTGAAAAGGCTAAGAAGGATTTGTCAGGTGTTACATCTGTAGAAATCAGCTTACCATTTATTTCAATGAGCCCAACATCTGGACCTCTACATTTAAACCGTACATTAACTCGTGCTAAGTTTGATGAGTTAACTCAACACTTAGTTGATCGTTGTTTAGGACCAGTTCGTCGTGCATTAAAGGATGCAAAATTAACTCCAAAGGATTTAGACCAAGTATTATTAGTAGGTGGTTCTACACGTATTCCTGCTGTTCAAGAATTAGTTAAGAAGGAATTAGGTAAAGAGCCTAATAAGTCTGTTAACCCAGATGAGGTTGTAGCTATGGGTGCTGCAATTCAAGGTGGTGTTTTAACTGGTGATGTTAAGGATGTATTATTACTAGATGTTACACCATTGTCATTAGGTATTGAAACACTTGGTGGTGTATTTACAAAATTGATTGAAAGAAATACAACAATTCCTTGTTCAAAGAGCCAAGTATTCTCAACAGCTGAAGATAATCAACCAGCAGTTGATATTCATGTATTACAAGGTGAAAGACCAATGGCTGCCGATAATAAGACTTTAGGTAGATTCCAATTAGGTGATATTCCTGCTGCTCCACGTGGTGTTCCACAAATTGAGGTTAAGTTTGATATTGATGCTAATGGTATCGTTAATGTATCAGCAAAGAACTTAGGTACTGGTAAGGAACAAAAGATTACTATTCAAGGCGGTTCAGGATTATCTGATGCTGAAATCGAAAGAATGGTTAAGGAAGCAGAAGAAAATGCTGATGCTGATAAGAAACGTAAGGAAGAGGCTGATTTAATTAATGAAGCTAACCAATTAATCTTCCAAACAAAGAAAGCATTAAATGAATTAAAGAACGTTGATCCTACTGAAAAGGAAAATGCAGAAAGCTTATGCAGCGATCTTGAAAAGGCATTAGAGTCTAAGAATATAGCTGATATCCGTCAAAAGAAGGAAGCTTTAGAGAAGGTTGCACAAGATATTGCAGTTAAGGCATATCAACAAACTCAAGAAAATCACACTCAAGATGCATCTTCTAGTAAAAAGGATGATGCAGTAGACGCTGATTTCTCTGATGTTCAATAATAAATAAGAATTAAGAAGGGCCCCTATTAGGCCCTTCACTTTGTGAGGTGCGAATATGGCAAAAAGAGATTATTATGAGGTGTTAGGTCTTCAAAAGGGCGCTAGCCAAGAGGAAATAAAAAAAGCATATCGACAGCTAGCTAAAAAATATCATCCTGATATTAATAAAGAACCTGGTGCTGAAGAAAAATTCAAGGAAATAAATGAAGCATACGATACACTATCAGATGAGCAAAAGAAGGCAAGATATGATCAATTTGGTCATGAAGATCCTACTCAAGGCTTTGGTGGAGGTCAAGGCTTTAGTGGTGGATTTGGTGGCTTTGGCGGCTTTGATGATATCATTAATTCGTTCTTTGGTGGTAGAGCAAGAAGTAGTAGCTCTCAAACAGAACCTCGTCAAGGTGCTGATGTCGAAAAACAAATGAATATCACATTTGAAGAAGCTGTTTACGGATGTAAAAAACGTGTTAGATTATCAGTAGATGAGGAATGTATGCAGTGTGGAGGTACTGGTGCATATTCTAAAGACGATATTAAGGTTTGTCCTAAATGTAAGGGTCAGGGTAGAGTATTAATTCGTCAACAAACCATTTTCGGTACTTCTACAGTTCAAACAACTTGTCCTGACTGTAACGGAAAGGGAAAAATTGTCACTAAGAAATGTGAAGCATGTAATGGTAAAGGTCGTGTACGTAGAACAAAGGATGTTGAAATAACTATTCCTGCCGGTATTCAAACAGGTATGACTCTTCGTATGGAAGGCTATGGTGAATCTGGATATAACGGAGGACCTAGTGGTGATTTATATATTTCATTTATTTGTGGTGAGCATAAGAACTTTGTCCGTGATGGTCAAAACATTATTTTGGAAATTCCAATTAGCTTTACACAAGCGGCCTTAGGTGATACTATCGATGTACCAACTATAGATGGTAATGTTTCTTTAAAGATTCCAGCAGGTACACAATCAGGTGCTAAATTTAGATTACGTGGTAAAGGTACAAAAAATCCAAAGGGTGGAATTTCTCGTGGTGATCAAATTGTTATTACAAGAGTTGAAACACCAACTAATTTAACCGCTGAGGAGAAGAAGCTATTTGAACAGCTTGGAAATGTTCAAAGAGATGAAAAAAAATCACCTTGGGAAAAATTTAAAAATTTATTTAAGTAGAAAATTTCAAAAGGCATTTACTTTTATAAGATTATTATGAAAAAGATATTACTAATCTAGTTTCATTTATTACTTTAAATGGGTAAATGCTTTTTTATTTATTGAAAGTTTATAAAAATAATGTTATAATCAATTCAAATGTTTTAGGAGGATTCGTTATGCAACAAAATCAATTTGATTTATTAGAAGAAGTTGAAAAGGATATAGAGGTTGATCCAAAAGAAGTAAAAAAATTAAAGGAATATGAAAAGCTTTTAATTTTAGAGCGTAATCGAAAGGATTTTGAAAAGGCTAAAAGCTTAATAAAATTTGGTTGTTTTGAACAAAAAAATGAAACTACAATCGATTTTAGTAAACTAGAATTAATAGATACACCCAAAAAATATCGTGGACTATATCAGCTTTATCGCGATTTAGAAACTATGCAGCTTTTATTTGTATGTCCTTTAGTTGAAAACAATAAGGGCGATGTTGATGAAAGAAAAGATTTAAAGCCATATGCTTATGATGTAATTTATATTGAAAATATGGATAATGAAACCTACCAAATGGTTTGTAAGGCTGCTACTAATAATTTAAGAACTACATTATCTGTAGCTTATAAGGCTTCAATTATATTATATTTCATTCATGTTGCAGTAACTATTATTATATCTATATATACTTTTATTACTTATTCTATGAATGGTAATAAGTTCTTTTATTCATTATTCAACACTATATTTAATCTAGGTACATATTATATAGGAGTAATTTTAGCAACACCATTGTTAGTTTTAATCATGATTAAATATAGAAAATATAGGGATAGATAATATGCAAAAGTATTTTATTTCTGATGCAAATTTTGATGATCGTTTAATAACAGGTGATGATGCCTTTCATATTAAAAATGTCATGCGTAATAAAATAGGCGATAGGATTTTAGTCTCTTGTCAAAGCCAAACTTATTTAGCACAAATCTTTAAAATAGCAGAAGGAAAAATAGCTTTTGAAATAATAGAAAAAGTAATCGGCAATCATGAATTGCCGGTTTTCATTTCTATTTATCAAGGCTATCCCAAAGGTGATAAGCTAGAAGATATTATAAAGCATGGAACTGAGCTTGGTGCTTCTGAATTTATCCCAATAATTATGAAAAGATCTTTATTTAAATTAGATCCTAAGAAAAAGGAATCAAAATTAGTAAGATTTAATAAAATTGCTAAAGAAGCTGCTGAACAATCATATAGGGATATTGTACCTGTAGTTAAAGATATAATTGAATTAAATAAGGTTGATTTTTCCTCATATAATTATAAAATTTTGTGTTATGAGGAAGCTAGTAAAAATAATGAGCTAGTAAATTTTAAAAATACAATAACTAAATTAAAGCCTAATGATAGAGTGGCTATTGTAATAGGTCCAGAGGGAGGAGTAGATCCTCTTGAGGCCGAATATTTACAAAAGAATGGTTTTATCTTATGTTCATTAGGCAGTAGAATTTTACGCACAGAAACAGTTGTATTTTATTGTTTAAGTGCAATAGGTTATGAATTGGAGTTAACATGTACAAAGTAGGATTTATTACATTAGGATGTAAAGTTAATATATATGAATCAAATGCCTTAAAGAATGAATTAATGGCCAATGGTTTAGAGGTATCTGATGACTTAGATAATTGTGATGTCTACATTATTAATACTTGTTCAGTAACAAATATGGCTGATGCTAAAAGTAGAAAAATGATTCATAAAGCGATAAAGTTAAACCCTAAGGCTGTTATATGTGTTATGGGCTGTTATGTCCAGACAAATGATGAATCTAAAAATATTGATGGAGTAGATATATTAGTAGGTAATGGCAATAAAAAGGAAGTTGTTAAGCAAATTTTATTTAAGCTTGAAAATCCTCGATCACCTAAATATATTAATATTTTAGATATATTAAATACAACAGAATATGAGCCATTAGGTGTTACAACCTATGATCATACTAGGGCTTTTGTAAAAATAGAGGATGGCTGTGAAAACTTTTGTACTTATTGTATCATTCCTTATGCTAGGGGCCCTGTTAGATGTAAAAAAAGTGATGATGTTATCAATGAACTTAAAAGAATAACAGATCAAGGCTATTTAGAGGTTGTTTTAGCGGGAATACATACAGGTAGATATTTAGATGGTGATACAAATCTATCAAAATTAATAAAAAGAATTTTAATAGAGGTACCTAAATTAAAAAGACTACGTTTATCGTCTATTGAAATCAATGAGGTTGATGATGATTTTATTGAAATTATGCGTAATAACAAGGTTATTGCCAATCATCTTCATCTACCACTTCAATCAGGTAGTGATTTAGTTTTAAGCAAGATGGAAAGAAAATATGATACATCCTTTTTCCTAAATAAAATTAATAAGATTAGAGAAGCTAGACCTGATATATCTATTACTACAGATATAATTGTTGGCTTTCCATATGAAAGTGATGAAGAATTTTCGAAATCAAAAGATTTCATTTCTAAGGTTAATTTTTCAAAGCTTCATGTTTTTCCTTATTCAAAAAGAAAAGGTACTAAGGCTGTTTTAATGCCTCAGGTAAATGATACGTTAAAAAAGCAAAGAACCTTAGAGCTTATTGACCTATCAAAAAAACTAGAGCATGATTATGCTATGAAATTTTTAAATCAAAAATTAGATTTAATTGTAGAACAAAAGCATGATGAAGGATTAATGCTTGGACACACATCAAATTTTTTACAGGTAATTTTACCATATGATGCTTCTAAAATAGGTCAATTGGTGAATGTGGAAATCACAGAGGTAATAGATGATAAAATATATGGAAAAATAATTGAAAAAATGTAACTTTTTGAAAAAAAACTCTTTACAACTAATTTATGTTTAGGTATAATAATATAGGAATTCGTCCTTGGAAGGAGGCTCAGTTTATGCCAAAAATTGTTGTACGTGATAAAGAAAGTATCGAAGATGTATTACGTAGATTTAAACGCGATGTTTCAAGATCTGGTAACCTTCAAGAGGCGAAAAAACGTCAATATTATTTAAAGCCTAGCGATGTACGCAAGCAAAAGCGTCAAGAGGCAAGAAAAAAATTTAAGTAAAAAATATAGGGAGCGTACTCCCTTATTTTTATTTTAGGAGGTTTGTTTATGACAATATATATGATTGGTGATTCAACAATGAAATTTAATAATTTTTTAAGGTATCCTCAAACTGGTTGGGGACAAACCTTAGATTTATTCACCAAACCAGGTGTTTTAATTGAGGATCATGCAGAAAATGGTAGAAGTACGAAAAGCTTTATCGATGAGAAAAGATTTGATGTTATTTTAAATAAAATAAAGCCAGGCGATTATTTGATATGTCAATTTGGTCATAATGATGAAAAAATTCAGGATCCATTAAGATATACTGAGCCTTACTCATCATATCAACAAAATCTAAAATATTATGCTGACATGACAAAAAAGCATGGGGCCCATATAGTTTTTGCTACATCAATAACTAGACATAAATTTATTGATGGAGTATGCGTAAATACACATGGTGATTATCCTCAGGCTATGATTGATTTTTGTAATAAAGAAGGCTATACATGCATCGATTTAAATAAGCTAACTATGGATTTATATACTAAATTAGGTGAAGAAAAGACTAAAAAGTTTCATATGATTTTTCCTCCTAACACATATAAAAATTACCCTGAAGGCAAGGATGATCATTCTCACTTAGTTTACGAGGGTGCATTAGCTATTTGTGAACTTTTTGTTAATGCCATTAACAAAACTAATGATAAAATTAAAGAATGCTTTATAGATTTACAGCAAAAAGAAGAAATTGATTGGCATATGTTAAAGGATTAGCCTATGACCATTGATTTTTTCTATGAAAATTATAATCTTTTAGATTATGATTTAAAATATAAAGTTATGGCTAATAAGGTTTATTTAACTCTTTATCTTCAAGCTCATATCGATTATGTGGCTAATGGATATCGACCTGAGTTAGATATTAATCAAGCTAAGACCTTTGTTTTTGATGTAATTAATAATGAAAATTTAAAATGTGAAAGTGACCATTTATCATTAATTAAATGTGAAGACAATTATTATTTTGTAATTAATAATTCTAAATTATTAATAGTTAATAGTAATATTGTAATTCAATAAAAATTAATAAGAACTCCAAAGTAAAAAATAAAGGAACAATTCCTTTATTATCTATATCTTACTTTGGAGTTTTTCGTATACTAAAACTAGGAGTGTAATATAGTGAACCTCTTAGTTTTTTTATTTCAAATATTATAGTATAATAGTAATGAAGGAATGTTTATATTAATCATTAGGGCATTTATATGACCCAGCAAAAATCTTTACAGCTAGACTGTTATTAAGATCATTCCTTCACTATAGAAATAAGTTAGCTGAGAGAATCTTTGAACTCCCAGCTTTTTCTTTTATGTAGGCATACATTTAAGAAAAGGTTTTGAAATTACGGGCGCTATGGGGTTTGAGAATAGTAATATATCTCGTATAAAAAAATGCCCAAATTTCAATTTAATATTTTAATCTGCTTAAATCTAATGGTGAGCCTAAGCATCACGTATAAAGCAAACGAAAATAGGTACAAGTACTAAATTGAAATTAAAACCAACTTTCAAAGAAATACAAAATATTGGAGGTAAAGAAGATGAAAGGATTTTGCATATCCATAGATGTATCTAAGGGTTCAAGCTTCTATCAAGGATTTAAAGGAATTGATGAACCAATTACTAAGCCTAAAAAGATAGAATACAATTTAGAAGGCTTTAAAGAACTTCTAAATTTGAAAGAAAAAATAAGAAGGGAATATAATGAAGAATGTGTTGTAATATTTGAATCTACTGGTGTTTATCATAGATCACTTCAAACCTATCTTGATGAACATGATTTTAAATATACTATCATAAGCCCATTACTATCTGCAAAAGTGCGTAAAAGTGATATTAGAGGCACTAAAACAGATTCTAAAGATTGTACATCTATAGCTAAAGTATTTTATCTAAAGGAATTAAGAATCTATTCTAAAGTGGATGAAATATACGCTGATTTAAAAGAAAAAAACCGTTATTACGACTTTTTAATGGATGAAATGAAGCGTTGGAAGATTGAATTTAGAAGATTGCTAGATATTATATATCCAGGTTTTGATAAGATATATAATGATTTATATGGCAATTTTATTCAAGCATTTTTACTAGAATACTCACATCCAGAAATAATTAGAAAGCGTAGATTAGATACAATAGCAAAGTTCTTAGAAAAACACACATGTCATACTGAAGTTTATTGTATAAGACAAGCTCAAACTATAAAGGAGTATGCAGAAAATTGTGCATCAGGTTGTAGCTCTAAATCATATTTAGTTAATCAATTTGATACTGTTATTCACAATTTAAACGCTCAAATTAAACATTTAAAAATAGTACTAGAAGAGATTGTTGAGTTAGCTAAAACATTACCAAATTATGATTCTATAAAAAGTATTCCTGGTATTGGTGATAATTTAGCAGCGAGAATACTAGCTGAGATTGGTGATGTTTTAAGATTCAATAATTCAAGGCAATTAGTAGCCTTTTCTGGTATAGATCCACAAATATACCAATCAGGTCAAATATCAGGATTACATTTAAAGATTTCTAAGAAGGGCAACAAAAAGCTAAGATGTCTTCTGTATTTAGCTGTAACGTGTATGATAAAAACATCAAGAGAGACAGTAATTGTTGATTTCTATAAAAAG
>DVKU01000198.1 GCA_018715825.1 Candidatus Avacholeplasma faecigallinarum | reverse complement strand
ACATGCTTTTTTCACCCTTGCACCCCTATTTCACTAAATCATTAGTTAGAAATTTTTGATTTTAAAATAAAAAGTGAACGATGGTGCTTAAGTCAACATCACTTAATTAATCCCATCCCTCACAAATTATTCTATCAAAATTGTTTTTATAGTCAAAAAACTTATAAAATAGGTTATTATAAGGTATCGTAAATCGATTAATTATCTCTTTATTAAACCATATATTTCAAAAAGCGCCATTTGAAATGTTGACGACATTTCTCGTAAAGAAAGAAACAAATGAAACTAATTAAGAGAACAACTATAAATAAAATCAAATGCTGACTTCCCCAACCTCGCGTTTCGAATACTTTTCGCATAATAACAATCGGCCAAATTTGGAAACAATACAAAAAGGTACTCATGTTTCTCACTTGAACTGGATAATGTAATTTCGGGTAATAATTCATTGTTACCAGTGCTAGAAAAAGCCCAGTTGGTACTGTCGTAATTATTTCTTCAGTATTATAGTCTCCAGCGAAATGCCCAACTACTAAGCTTTCCACTAAAAACAAGCAAAAACAAACTGCTAACAATTGCACCGAGTATTTTGACCATGAATATAAAAAGTCATGATAATAAACTATCAAATATCCTAAACAGAAATAAATTAGTAGTCGCAAAAAAGTATGATTCATAATTGGAGATAAATGCGTCCAATCAGAAAATTCGTCAGCTAATATTATATATATTTCAACTAGTATACAAATAATAAATACTGGTAACACATGCTGTTTAAAAAGCCTTAGCAAGCCAACCAAAACTGGCATAGCAATTATAGATGCTAATAAATACCATGACGGTCCCCAACCATTAGCATCTTGTGTCAGATCGACTCCTTGGGAATTATAAACTGCAGGGAAAAAGAAATCGAGAAAGTAAACTAATAAATTCTTAAAACCCGTTCCTTTTAATGATGCCATTATTACTCTAAATTGTCTTATCGCAATTGGTATATAAATAACTTGCCACGTAATATATAATAAAAAAATTCGTCGACAAAATTTTAGTAAATAGTCTTTTTTTTCTTCACATTTTATCAATCTTTGATAATGGTTGAAAAATAATATGCTAGAAACAATAGCAAAAAATGGTACTCCTAGTCGACCAATAATGTTAAAAAAAGGAGCCCTCGTATGAATAGCAATAATACAAATAGCAGCAATTAACTTAACTAAATCAAATCCTGTATAAATTCGCTTACTTATCATAATTAAACTTCCCGTAATATTTTTAACCGCATCGTTAGTACACGCACTAAATAAATCCCAACCATTATTACTGTCGCTTGCCACCAAATCATCTTATTTGCGACTAGGACAAACAAGATAGCCAAGACTATATCTAAAATTTCAAACGGCAACACATTTACTCTTAGATCCCTACTTAATAGTAAATCCGCTAATACATTTCGGAACATAATTGCAATTACCATACCAATAATAACTAAATACATACTATTAAAAATATATGCTGCAATTAGGCCAATCATTAAGCTTAAAACAATAGTAATAACATTAATCTTCAATAACAATACTTGCTTATTCAAAACCTTAAAGAAAGTATTGCCGATTAAGTTCATTTTTGAATCAAAGTAACAGATTGGCAATACCGTTGCTAAATAATTAATACTTACCGTATATTTAGGTAACCATAACTTCAATAAAAAACTTAGTGGTAAGTAAGCAACATACATTAGTGGTAGCAGATAAAATAATCCGCGATTTAGCTTATCATAATATTGTGTCAATCGTTCAACCGACAATCTTCTTAAAGCCGGAAATAGTACTAATCCGATCTGAGTAATAAATGTTAATGCAAAATTCATTAAGGTTAAGGAAAATGAAACCTTACCAAAAGCAATTAGTCCCCATTTGACATCAATAATTTGCCGACATACACCTAATATTAATAGTGAACAAATATTTGCAAACATTAAGCTGATTCCAACGCGAATACTTAACCAGGACTCATTTATTCCTTTACTAAACGAAAAGGTACCAGCTATTAATTCTGGACGAAATAACCATAATAAATAAAGGAAGGCAATAAAAATAGAGATAATGTAAAAGATAATGTAATAGTCAACATTGCGAATGTTCAACACCATCAATAATAGCTGTGAGATGAAGAAGATAATCCGAACAATAATAATTGACTTCGAATAAATATTGGTTTCATTGATGGCTTGGAAAATAAATCCCAAGAAGTTATGTCCAGCATAAAAAAGGTAATAGACTAATACTAATCCAAATAAAATTTGTCGCTGAGCCGAATGTGAATTAAGAATAAAAATTAAGTTTACTAATATCCCTAATAATAATTGATATATCATCCCAATGATTAATTGGCTTTTAATCGCATCTTGGCCTAACTCATGGCGATACATGCCACCATAACGAAGATAAATTCCATCATTCAATCCTAATGCTAAACAAGGTACGTATGTACAATAAAAAAGAAAGAGTTGCCAATAGCTATATTCTGAAACACTGAGTACTTTAGGCAAAACTAAATTGGTACTGCAACTAACAATCAACGAGATTGCTTGAGCAGAAAAAGCAAAGATAAAATTTTGTTTAACCTTTTTTTGCATTTTTCAATTTTCCATTCTCAATTAGTAAATTATTTTGCTTACTATTTCGATAGCATTGATAGTACATAGCAATAAACATATATAGCCCACAATCAAAATAGTGACCAAAACGGAAAAGTCTCATAATAATATAGCAAAGACACATTCGACTAACGATCTTATAAACTGTAGTTGGACTGTTCTTTCGGAAACGATAATAATATAGTAATCCTACCAATAGGATTATTCCAGCAATACCTAGTTCAGAAATAATTCTTAACATTAAGGAATTAGCGTCAAAGTTATTTTGCAATGCAATATTAGGTCCATATTGACTAACAAAATGGTCATATGAAATTGGATGTGAACCCATTCCACCACCTAGGCCGTGGCTTGCAATAAAACTATCAACTGCAATATTTTTATTTACAACCAAAGATTGAGTGCTTAAATTAACTGAGCCTAAACTACCCTTCCCCATAATTAGACCAATAGTATCATTTAGGCGTTGATGAATGAAACTAACTTTGTTATAAACCATTCCTAAACAAGCAATTGTTATTAATAATATTAGCAATTGTTTGTAACCAGCCCTATATTCTAGCAGAATGACTAAAATAGAAATAACTACACCGAAAAAGCCACTAGAAGACCCGGTAAAAAGAAATCCAGCAAATATTACCACTAGCTCCCACGGCTTCAATTTAAAAGTCTGTAACGCTTTATAACGTCCAAAAAATTGGTAAATACCAAAAAAGACCAATGGAAATAAAACCAATGCACAGTATGAGGGCTCATTCAAAAAAGCTGCTGATCGCCCTACCGGAGTTCGAGCTTGATCCTTAATTAGCCACGCCATCGTTGCTAGTGAGGACATTCCAATAAGACTCATAAGGTATTGAAAAATTGAAACAAAAGCTGTAAATATTGCCAATTGTTTATACAAATGTAAATAAACAAACATATTAGAATCATTGACAAAGGTAAACCAATATGCCGCTGTAATACAGATTGAGACAAATTGCTGAAGAAATAAAATAAAAGTATCTGTCCCCATCATTACAGCAAAATATGATTGGAAAAATACGATTGCCAAGGCCAGTGCAATAGAATATATGATTCGAATTCGTTTAAGATTATACATAAGAATTATAAACTGAATTCCAACCAGCACTGGCATCGGAATTAAGGCATTTAAGAAAATTAATAATACCGATATTCCAGGAATGGAAAACCAGCTAGCATGTTTTATTGTCATTTACCATCTTTCCTTTTACCAGTAATTCATCAATAACGAAATTCTAAACTCGTGGTTTAAATTACGGTTTTCACGAATCTCATAAGTAGGATCAAAAGCCAGTCGCATTCGTTGTACAAGGCTTCCCTTTCCAAACTCCAGAGCATGTTGTAATAACTCTCTGTTTTTCTTTGGCATTTGTTCACCATATAATTTAAGTAAATCAT
>DVKU01000197.1 GCA_018715825.1 Candidatus Avacholeplasma faecigallinarum | reverse complement strand
ATTACAAGCAAAATGACTTGTTGCATACTTAATTTCATGTACCTTTACTTTTTCTTTTAAAAAATTATTTACAGCCTTTTCTAAATCAGCTTCATGTTCATAATCAAATATTTTAACCTGCATACTATCACCTCATCATATAAATGATATGATAGAAGATTTTAAAATATTCAAAAAATTAATAGCCTCCTTTAGTACATAACTACACATAAGGAGGCTATTCATTATTAAACTTACAATATTTTTTTAAGCTACAATTTAAACAAAGGGGATTAGTCGCCTTACAATAATACCGCCCAAATAATAAAAACAGATGATGTGCTTCTATCCACCATTCTTTTGGGATATATTTCTTTAGACTTTCTTCGGCTTCTAAAACACTTTGATTTTTCTTAATATATCCTAATCTAATAGCTAATCTATGTAAATGTGTATCTACTGGCATAGCAGGAATTTTAAATCCTACGGCTAATACGACATTTGCCGTTTTTCTTCCAACACCAGGAATACTTACTAATGATTCAAAATCATTAGGTACTTGATCGTGAAACTGTAAATGAATTACTTTAGCTAATTTTATTAAATTAATAGTCTTAGTCTTAGCTAGTCCAACAGAGGAAATAATACTGTAAACATCATCATAATTGGCTTGCATAAGAGCCTTTGGAGTTGAAAATTTACAAAACAATTCCTTAGTTACCAAATTTACTCTTTTATCTGTTGTTTGTGCAGAAAGCATAACTGCACATAAAAGCTCAAAATTATTTGAAAAATCTAGTTCACAAACCGGATTAGTTATAATCTTTCGCAGTTGCTCAATAATTTCTGTAGATAATTTTTTATTCATTATTTTATATTGTTAATAAAATCCTTTAATACGTTATTAACAGGCTTGACTGGCTCAGATTTAACCACCAAAGCTTGGGCTAAATTTTTCATTGTTAATAATTTTTTATTAATTTTTAAAACTTCTCTTGCTTTTTTTATATCATCTAAAGAATAGCGATCTTCAATAACCATACTTTGAATTATCTCTAATTCCTGCGACGTTAATATTCTATTCATTTCCTTACTAATATATTGACAAACTAAATGTAATTCATCATCAGACATAGATGAATTAGCATCTATAAAAGCTTCGGCTTTATTAAAAAAACCATCTAATGATATATACTCCTGTCCTATACCATTATCATAATTAATGTAAATTTCATAATATTGTCTTTCTAGTAAAGAGGCCAACGCTTTATCAATTTTGGCCTTAGTTAAAGATAATCTTTGGGAAAGCTTTTCACTAGATAAGGTTTTATCATCCTTATAAAAATCTAAAATATTTATTAAAATTATTGTCTCATCAGAGTTTAAAGACAGTTCCTTCATATGCTCAATAATGTATTTTTGATAATTAAAATAACCTAGCTCATATAATTTTTTTAACATAAATTCAACTCCTTCATAAGCCATGACAATTTTTCATCAAAGCCTTCAATAAATGCATTGGAATTTGTTACCTCATGTCGTAATGTAATTTGTTCATTTTTTGATGAAAAAATGATTTCATGAATGGGTGGAGCATAATGTAATCTTAAAGATTGAATAGTATCATTTGATACTCCTAGCCTTTTAGCTAACATCTTAGCTGTTCCACTAGGTGCATCCTTTTTAGTAGAAGCATGAATTTCTATAAAATCAAAAAGCTCGTATTCCTTTTTAATAATGCTAATTAATTTAGAAAACAAATTTATTCCTTTGGCATAATTACAAGTCCAGTAAAAATATTTTCCACCCAAACTAGAAAGCTCATCTATTGTCTTATCATCATAACCAGTGGTACCACTTAAGGTTAAAATCTTTTTACCTAGGGCCCATTTTAATTCTTCAATAGCTTTAGTCGAAGAAAAATCAACTACAACATCAATTTTATCCGTAATTTCCTTTAAATGCTTGTAGGTTAAAACACCTTCAAAATTATATAAATCCACACCATATATATTAAATTTATCCTTATAATGATAATACAATTGTCTTCCCATCTTACCATTGATACCTATAATGGCCATGTTCATAGTAATCACCATTATATTTTATGCAAATGATATATTTTACGTTAATTTTTTGCTTCCTTTTCTAACGCCTTTTTGGCAGCATTTTGCTGGGCATCCTTTTTAGTTTTACCGATACCCTTTCCCATTAAAATATCATCCATATACACAGCGGCTTCAAATGTTTTGTTATTAGGTGGGCCATCCTCACGAATAATTACATATTTAATATTTCTTTTTTCACTTTGAAGCTTTTCTTGCAAGATAGATTTGTAATCCTTAAATTGTAATATTTCATTAAAATAAGGAATGATAAACTTTTCTACAATTTTAAAAGCCATATCAAATCCACCATCTAAAAAAACAGCTCCTAAAATAGCTTCAAAAGCATCTGCGATAATGGCTGGACGTTGTCTACCACCACTATTTTCTTCACCTCTACCCAAAAGAATATACTTATTCAAATTAATTTTATCGGCATATAAATCTAAAGCCTCTTCGCAAACAGCCTTAGCCCTTGTTTTGGTTAGAACACCCTCATCCAAATCTATGATAGAATACAAATGCTTAGACATAGCTAATTCTAATACTGCATCACCTAGAAATTCCATTCTTTCATTGCTCTTCAAATTATGCTCATTTGCGTATGATGAATGGGTAAGTGCTTCTTTAAGTAAATTAATATTGTTAAAATGATAGCCTATTAAATCCTCAAATTCTTTCACTAAATTATTCATTCTTGCCATCCTCTGATTTAGGAAGAGCCTCGCAAACTTTATTAATTAAATCAGTTTGAACCATTTGTCTTACTTGTTTAATAGCATTACTAAATGCATAGGCATCTGAATTACCATGAGCCTTAACAACTGGTTTACCTATACCAAATATCATAGCTCCACCTACCTCTTTAGAATCCATTCTTTTCGCAAAATGCTTTAAATTCTTTTTCAATAGTAAGCCACCAAGCTTGCTTCTTAATGAAGAATATACCTCTTGCTTAAGCATTCTTGCCATTGTTTTAGCTGTACCCTCAAGAGATTTCATACATATATTACCAGAATAGCCATCACAAACTACTATATCTGTAGGACAATCAACTATTTGATCTGGTTCAACATTACCCTTAAAATCTATATTTTTAAGATCTTTAAGATAATAGAAAGTTTCCTTGTCAATAGGTCTTCCCTTTCCAGGTTCTGAGCCGATATTTAACAAACCAACAGTTGGATTTTTAATATTAAGTACCTCTTTAGCACACACTGTTGCAAATACAGCAAATTGTCCTATATGCTCAGGTCTTAATTCCACGTTAGCTCCAACATCTAATAATAATCTTGGTTTACCATCAAAATTAGGCAAAATTGGACATAAAGCTACTCTTTCCATTTGTTTTAATCGACGAATTATCAAATGAGCAGCCATAACAACACATTGTGTTGGTCCACTTGTAACAACAGCATCTACCTCATTATTTTTTGCTGCATACATTGCCATACATAATGAAGAATCCTTATGCTTTCTTACTGCATTTATAGGATCCTTTTCACCCATACTCATTGTAACATCTGTATGAACAACTTTGATTCTTGTACTATCAGTTAATAATGGTTTTATTTTATTTTCATCACCAAACAATACAATTTCTATGTCATCAAACATCTTTATAGCGCGCATAGCACCAGGAACTGTTGCCTGAACACCATTATCTCCACCATTTGCATCTATACCAATTCTAATCATAATTACTTGTTCCTCCTAATCAATAAATATTTTATCATTTTATCATTATAAAAACTAGTTAGATTTATTTTTTTGCAATTTATTTAAGGCTAGTAATTTTAAAAATTTAGGATTTTTAGAATTCTCTTTTAAAAACTTTTGACAATATATCTCAGAGTCGGATTTAGCACATTGCCAGATTTTAAAATCATCTTGAAAATTAGCATAATTTAATCCTAAAAAGCCACTTTGTTCATTACCAAAAAAATCACCAGGACCTCGTAAATTAAAGTCCTTCAAGGAAATTTCAAAGCCATCATGAGTTTGTTCGAGTATTGTTAACCTCTCGATATCACTATCACTTATCAAATAACAATATGATTTTTTATTTGAACGCCCAACTCTACCCCGTAGCTGATGAATTTGGGCCAAACCATAACGTTCTGCGTTTAAGATCACCATAACAGTAGCTTCACTTACATCAACTCCAACTTCAATAACAGTTGTAGAAATTAAAACATTATATTTAGAGCCTTTAAATCCTAACATTGCCTCATTTTTTTCATTTGGCTTCATTTTACCATGAACTATTGATATTTTAGCATTTTGTAAATGACTACTAAAATACTCATAACATCTATTTATATCAACAGCGTTAAAATCAGGATTTTCATAAACTAGTGGCACCACTATATATACCTTTTCCATATTCATAAGGTGATTATCAATAATTTTACATAATTGAGGTAAAAAGCTAAATTTTAAAACTTTAGTTTCTACCAAAATTCTATCATTAGGCATCGTATGAATAGAGCTTATATCTAAATCTCCAAACGATGTTAGTCCTAAGGTTCTCGGTATAGGAGTAGCAGTTAAATACAAACAATCTACTCCTTTAAATTTAGAAACTAGCTTACTTCTTTGTTCTACTCCAAAACGATGCTGTTCATCAATAATAACGATACCTAAGTTATTGAATAAAACATTTTCCTCAATCAAGGCATGAGTACCAATTATAATATCAACTCGGTTATTAACTAACCTATATAGAATATCTTCCTTTTCTTTATTCTTAATTGATGATGTTAACATTTCAATCTTAAAATTAAATGGTTTTAAAAGTCTTTTTAGATTTTCAAATTGCTGTTTACATAAAATTTCGGTTGGAACCATTATACAGGCCTGATAACCACACTTAACACTAAGATAAGCAGCAAAATAACATATAACGCTTTTACCACAACCAACGTCGCCTTGCACGAGCCTATTCATTGGATGCGGTGACATAATATCCTTCATAACAACATCAATTGTTTTTTGTTGGTCAACAGTTAAGCTAAATGGTAATATATCAATAAAGTCATCCTTTACTTTATCGCTTATAACTCTAGGTGCTTTAATTGAAGATTGTCTTAAATTTTTAAGAAGCTCTATAGAAATACCATACCAAAAAAACTCTTCATATTTTCTTCTTCTAAGCATTTGTATGTAATCATTTTTCGATTTAGGAAAATGAGAAGCACTAATTAATTGATTTATTTCTAGTAGCCTATATTTAGTAATTAACTCAACTGGTAAATAATCATCAAATCTACCCATAGCCTCCACTGCATTTGCGATAATTTTTTGCATCGTAGAATTATTGATATTCTTTAGTTTATAATCAACCTCTATTTTCAAAGAAAATTTATCGAAAAATATATCTTGAACAAAAAATTCCTTATTTTCCTTTTTAAACTTCCCACTAACAATTATTTCCATTCCCTTAAATAGTTTATAACGCAGATAATCACAGGAAAAATATATACATTTTATTTTGATATTGCTTACTATAATATAAAAAATAATAGCACTAACATTTTTTTTATATTTTATAAAAACTGGCTTACTATCTAATATTCCTTCAATACAAACCTGTTGACCAGAAAAAACAAGTGAATTTTCCACCTCATAAAAATCATAACTTTTAGGAAAGCAAAAAATCAAGTCAGTTACATTATTGATATTTGCCTCTTTTAAATATTGTAAAGTTTTTACACCGATTCCTTTAATATCCTCTAAACTCAAAATAACTGACCTCCTACCTTAAATAAAAAGGGTTGGAATAATCCAACCCAATAAATTTTATTCAACTGCTATTATATAAGAATATATATCTTGCTTACCCTCAATAATTTCTACATCAACATCATGGTTAATTTCTCCACAAATTTCCTCTAAGGACTGAATTTCATCCTTTGAGACATCATTTCCATAAAAGAATGTAACAATTTGTGACTCTTCATTTATACAGCTTTGAAGTAATGATTTTAAAGCATCAGTACGTTTTTCTGTAGAAACAACAATTTCACCATCAACTATTCCCATATAGTCATTAGCGGTAATTTTAACTCCCTTTATCTCAGTATCCCTTATAGCATAAGTTATTTCACCAGAAATAACATTTTCGATAGCATCATTCATTTGGGCTAAATTAGTTTGCATATCAGCTTCAGGATCAAAATACATAAGTGAAGCATAGCCTTGAGCAATAGTCTTTGCCTTTAAAACCTCAACATTGCAGTCACTTACCATACTTGAAGCCTGTTTAGCAGCCATAATTACATTAGAATTATTAGGAATTATAATTATATTGTTAGCATTAACAGCCTTAATTGCCTCGACAAAAGATTCTGTAGAAGGGTTCATTGTTTGACCACCTTCGATTACATAATCAACGCCTAAATCTTTAAATGTAGAAACTATACCATCACCAAAACAAACTGCGATTAACGCAAATTCCTTTTTAGGCTTAGCAACTTCTTCATTTGCACCATTAACAAGCTCAGAATGCTGTAAACGCATATTTTCTATTTTTAAAGTAACAAATTCACCAAATTTTTGAGCAATTTCCAAAACTCTACCTGGTCTATTAGTATGAATATGAACCTTAACTATATTTTCATCTCTAACAACTACCATAGAATCGCCAAGCAATGATAATGCTGACTTTAATTCTTTTTCATCTGATTCAGGCTTTTTTAAATCTATAATAAATTCAGTACAATATCCAAATTTAATTTCTGTATCTGTAGATGATGCTACAGACTTCTTTTTTTGTTCCTTTTCATCAACAGCCTCAAGCATATGACCTTGTAAAGCCATAATCATACCTTCTACGATTTTACAAAAACCAGCACCACCTGAATCAACAACCTTAGCCTCTTTTAAAACTGGTAATAAATTAGGAGTGTTATTTAAAGATATTTTAGCTTCTTTAATATAGCATTGCATTAGATCATCTATAGATTTAAACTGAGCTAAATTTTTTCTTGTATTTTCGGCCGCCTCACGAACAACAGTTAAAATAGTACCCTCAACTGGCTCCATTACTGCCTTATATGCTATTTGGCATCCTGACTCTAAGCATGCCATAAAATCCTCTATGCTTAATGTATCGTGCTGAGCATCCTTTACACCTACATATAAGCCTCTAAAAAATTGTGATAAAATTACACCAGAATTTCCTCTAGCTCCCATTAAAGCTCCACGTGATAAAACTTTAGCAACCTCTACTATTGAACTAGATTCACAGTTATTCATTTCACGTACACCTGACATGACAGTCATTGACATATTTGTTCCTGTATCGCCATCTGGTACTGGGAATACATTCAATTGATCGATTTCTTTATGATTATTCTTTAAATTGATAGCTCCATTTATTACCATCTTCTTTAAAAGTGCGACATCAATACTACTTACACTCATGGTAATCCTCCTACATTAATTATGATAATTTATATATAC
>DVKU01000196.1 GCA_018715825.1 Candidatus Avacholeplasma faecigallinarum | reverse complement strand
GCTCTAATTGTAAAAATAAAATCAGTGTCTCCAGACTCAGATATTTTAGAAATTCTTCCGGTTTTTAAAATCTCAAATTCATTTTTTAGTTTTTGTAATAATATACCGTCAAAGCTCATTTAAATCACCTACTTTGTGTAGTATAGCATTTATTTAAAAAAAATTCTATTATATCTATGTACTTTTATGGTAAAATTAAACAAAAGGGGATGAATTTATGGCGTTTTGGGTTAAGAAAAAAAGTTCGGAATTAATAAAAAAATATCTTATAGAACAAAATGTTACCTTTAAGGAGGAAATGGGGCTTATTACTTTTGAATTTTTTTTATCTAAAAGTAATTTCTCTATTTTTCCATATATTAATATTGATGATGCTGGTGATCAAATTTCAATTTTAATCAATTTAAGGCAGGTAAATAATCTTAAGGATTTTGAAAAGCTTAATGATTTTAATTTAAAATCAAAATATTTTACTGCTAAAATTAAAGATGAAGTTTTGTTTTTAGAATATAATACGCATATATTAACCGAAAATGCTAATTTTGTTATGTCATCAGCCTTAGATTCATTAATAGAATTGCAAGTAGAAATTGATAATTTGTAATATTTTGTTGAAATTTTGTTTGTTTTGAGGTAGAATTTTTATTATATTAAATATGAGGTATAATTATGAAGCTAAATGATCGTGGATTATTAATTGTAATTTCTGGACCATCAGGTGTAGGTAAAGGTACTGTTAGAAGAGCCTTATTTAATATGCCTAAGCATAATTTAACATATAGTGTTTCTATGACAACTAGAAAAATGCGTCCAGGCGAGGTTGAT
Organism: Candidatus Avacholeplasma faecigallinarum; assembly: GCA_018715825.1. GTDB lineage: Bacteria > Bacillota_I > Bacilli_A > Acholeplasmatales > Anaeroplasmataceae > Anaeroplasma > Anaeroplasma faecigallinarum. Next base: position 8,172 of record DVKU01000196.1, on the reverse strand, counting down.
GGAGTTGATTACTATTTTGTCACAAAGGAACAATTTGAACAAAAAATTAATGAAGGTAAGCTTTTAGAACATGCTGAGTTTGTTGGTAACTACTATGGTACACCATTAGACAAGGTCAATGAAAAGCTTGATAATGGCAATGAGGTTGTCTTAGAGATTGAAGTAGAGGGTGCATTACAGGTTAAAAGTAAAATGCCAGATTGCGTTATGATATTTTTAGTACCACCTGGAAAGCAAGCCCTTTATGATCGCTTAAAGGCTAGAGGTACTGAAAGCGAAGAGGTCATTAATGAAAGAATCAAAAAGGCTAATCGTGAGTTTAAAAAGGCTTACTTATATGATTATATAGTGGTTAATGATGAGGTTAATAATGCTGCCGATCGTATAATGGCAATCATTAGAGCCGAACATGCTAAAACGGCTAGATCAATTCATAAATATATGGAATTGATAGGAGAAAGTGAAGATTAGGTATAGAAAATTTTTTATATCTATGCTATAATAACTTCGTTGGAGGGATTGATATGTCAAATAAGAAGAATTATGATGGTATGAGATATCCATCTATTGATTTATTATTAGAGAAAATAGATTCAAAATATAAATTAGCTTATGCTGCTGCTAAGCGTGCTAAGATTATAGAGGAAGAGGAATGGACTTCAGCAGAGGACGGTTTATGTGTTAAGCCTGTTGGTCAAGCATTAGAGGAAATTCTCCTAGGCAAAACCAAAATGACATTTAAGTAAAATAATGTGGTTAATAGAGGTTCTATTAGCCACTTTTTTTTAAGGAGCCAGCTATGATAATAAATTATTTTTTTTATTTTATAATTTATGCCTTTTTAGGATACTTAGTTGAAGTATGTTATGTTTATATTGGAAGTGGAAAGCTAACAAATCGTGGTTATTTATATGGGCCGATATGTCCTATTTATGGCTATGGTGCTGTTATTATTTTATTATGTTTAAATCCGGTATATGAAAGTGGCTGGTGGCCTTTAGTTTTTATCTTGGGAGTAACCTTGACATCATTATTAGAGTATGCGACAAGCTATGTAATGGAAGTAATATTTCATATGCGATGGTGGGATTATTCAAATCGAAGGTTTAATTTAAACGGTCGTATATGCTTAAAAAATTCTTTATTATTTGGTGTTTTGGTTATGGTTGTATTTTATGTTATTCAACCATTTATTAGTAGTATAGTTAGTAGGATAGACAGTGAGGTTGTCAAATTATTTTTGTTTTATCTTTTATTAATTTTACATATAGTAGATACTGTTTTATCAACAATTAAGCATATCAATTTAACAAAAGTATTATTAAAGATAGATGAAATAATAGAAGATGGTAAAACCTTAATAAATGGCAAAACTGTTCAATTAAAGGCCTTCTTAAATAACACTAAGCTAATGAAGAGAATTTTAAGGCTTAATAGGCATTATCCAAGTTTAAAGGTTAAGGATAAAAATAAACGAAAGTTATCACTAAAGGAAATTATTAATAGAATTAGGACTAAGGAGTAGTTTATGGGTATTATAGAGGAAAAATTAAAGCTATTGCCTGATTTACCAGGCTGTTATCAAATGAAGGATAAAAATAAGACTATAATATATGTTGGTAAGGCTAAAAATTTAAAAAATAGAGTACGAAGTTATTTTCATGGCGCCCATAATGCCAAAACAACTAAGCTAGTAAGTGAAATTTGTGATTTTGATTATGTTATTACCTCATCAGAGCTAGAAGCGTTTGTCTTAGAAATCAATATGATTAAGGAATATGATCCTAAATATAATATTATGTTAAAGGATGATAAAACCTATCCTTATATTGCAATTACTAATGAAGAGCACCCTCGCTTAATTGTGATAAGAACTAAAAGAAAAAAAGGTAGGGCAAGGTATTTTGGACCTTATCCTAATGTTTATGCTGCAAGACAAACAGTTGATTTGCTAAATAGAATTTATCCATTTCGAAAATGCCTAAATATAGGTAATAAGGAATGCTTATATTATCATATGAAGCAATGCCTTGCACCTTGTATTAATAAGGGTAAAATTGATTATTCCGAGTATAAAAATAAGGTGGCAGCCTTTTTAAATGGCGATGCTAAAGAGGTTTTAGCGAGCTTAAATAGTAAAATGCAGGAGGCATCAACAAATTTAGAATTTGAAAAGGCAATGGAATATCGTGATTTAATTGCCTCTATTGAACATACTATTTCTAAACAAAAGATTTCCATATCCGATTTAACTAGCCGTGATTATATAGCTATTTATGCAGATGATGAGGAAATTTCTATTAATATTATTATTACTAGATTAGGAAATATTGTTCAAAATCATCAGACTATTATAAATAAATATGATAGTATAGAGGATGAGGTTTTTTCTTATTTATATCAATTTTATGAGATTAATACTAAGCCTAAGGAGATTGCGATTATTGGTATTGAACAAAATAGCTTAATAGCTAATTTATTAGATATAAGTTTTGCTGATGCGAAAATAGGTAAGAAAAAAGAAATTTTAGATATGGCCTATAAAAATGCTAAGTTTAATTTAGAAAATAAAAGAAATATCTATAAAAATCAGGTTTTGAAAAAGGTTGAAACTATAGAAGCTTTAGGTGAATTATTGAATATTGAAACGCCAAGAAGAATCGAAGCTTTTGATAATTCAAATTTATTTGGTGAATACCCTGTCTCGGCAATGGTATGCTATATAAATGGTAAGCCAGCTCCTAAATTATTTCGAAAATATCATATTAAGACTGTAGTTGGAGCTAATGATTATGAATCCATGAAGGAGGTAATTTATAGAAGATACTTACGTCTTAAAATGGAGAATGAGGCTATGCCTGATTTAATTATTATGGATGGTGGTCAAATACAGGTTTCTGCCTGTAAGGAAGTATTATCAACATTAAATATTAGTATTCCAGTAATGGGTATTCAAAAGGATAATCACCATAAGGCGTCTTTAATTTATTATGAAAATAATTTAATACAATTAGATAGAAATGATCCCATTTTTTTATTGATGGCTGATATTTCTCAGCGCGTTCATGATTTTGCGATTAGTTTTTTTAGAAGCAGTAAGGCAAAGGGCTTTTTCTCATCTTATTTAGATAATATTGAGGGTTTAGGTCAAAAGAGAAAGGATATGCTGATAAAGTACTTTACCACTATTGAAAATATTAAATCAGCCTCAGTAGATGACTTTATTAAAGCTGGTATGCCTAAAAATGTAGCTCATAATATTTATCAATATTTTGAGAATTTAAAAAATGAATCACAAGAATAAAAATAAAATAGCAAGGTTGTAAAATTTTTAAATAAAATGTATAATGTAAGTAAGTGAATTTTCTGTAAAGGCTTACATTATACATTTTTATTTTTTTTAATAATTAATGATAGCGTTTTACCTGTAAATACTTATGAAATAACTTAATATGAGGAGGGATTTTTTTTATGTTTTTAAGAAAGGAAGCAGTTAATCAAATTAAGGAAATCTGCTCAAGATATAAGGATGAGCCATCTCCCTTGATGCTGGTATTATCAGATGTTCAAAATGAATATGGCTATATTCCTTTAGAGGTTCAGGAGGTTATTAGCGAGGAGCTAGATATTCCTGTTAGTGATATTTATGGTGTTGTAACATTTTATAGCTTTTTTTCATTGAAGCCAAAAGGAAGATATGTAATAGGAGTTTGTATTGGTACAGCCTGCTATGTTAAGGGTGGCCAAAATGTTTTAGATAAATTTAGCGAACTATTAAAAATAAAAATTGGTCAAACCTCAAGTGATGGACTATTTACCTTAGATGGATTGCGCTGTATAGGTGCTTGTGGTATTGCCCCAGCTATATCTATAAATGGCAAGGTTTATCCTAAGGTAAAGCTTTCTGATGTTGAAAATATTATTTCTGAGTACAGAAATAAGGAAATGGAGTAGGCTATGGAAAAAATAATTAAAATCAAAAATGTTGCTAACTTAGATAAAAAAATATCAAGCTGTGAAGAAAGCTTGAAAAATAAGTTTACTGGTAAAAACGGTAAACGCTCTATTACCATTTGTGGAGGAACAGGCTGTATTTCTTCTAATTCAAAGGATATTTTAGCCGAATTTCAAAAACAAATTAAATTAGAAAATTTAGAGGATAAGGTTGATGTAAATATCGTTGGTTGTTTTGGCTTTTGCTCACAGGGACCATTTGTTAAAATTTATCCTGAGGATACACTATATCATGCTGTTAAGGTTAGTGATGTTAAAAGAATAATGGATATTGATATTAAGGGTGGAAAGATTGTTGAAGATTTATTGTATGTCGATCCTAATACCAATAAAAAATGCCAACGACAGGAGGATATTCCTTTTTATCAAAAACAAATGCGTATTGCCTTGCATGGCTGTGGTACTATCAATCCTGAATGCATAGAAGAGGCATTTGGCTATGATGCCTTTAAAGCATTAAAAAAGGTTTTAACGATGTCTTCTCAGGAGGTTATTGATGAAATTTCTAAAAGTGGACTTCGTGGTCGTGGTGGTGGAGGCTTCCCAACTGGTAGAAAATGGCAATTTGCCAAAGATCAAAAAAATGATGAGAAATATGTTGTTTGTAATGGTGACGAGGGTGATCCTGGTGCCTTTATGGACCGTTCTATATTAGAGGGAAATCCTATCAGTGTTATTGAGGGTATGATGATAGCCGGATATGCCATTGGAGCTAAAAATGGTTATGTTTATGTTCGTGCTGAGTATCCTGTTGCGGTAAGTAGACTTAAAACAGCAATTAAAGAGGCTGAGGAAATAGGTATTTTAGGAGATAATATTTTAGGAAGTAATTTTTCATTTAGAGTTCATGTACGCCTAGGTGCTGGTGCCTTTGTATGTGGTGAGGAAACTGCTTTGTTAAATTCTATTGAGGGTAAGCGTGGTATGCCAAGACCTCGTCCACCATTTCCAGCTGTATCAGGACTATGGGGTAAGCCAACTATTATAAATAACGTAGAGACTTTTGCTAATATACCTTATATAATTAGAGTTGGAGCTTTAAAATTTTCTAAGATTGGTACAGAAAAATCTAAGGGTACTAAGGTTTTTGCCCTTGGTGGTAAAGTTAAAAATGTAGGTTTAGTCGAGGTACCAATGGGTACTACCTTAAGAGAACTTATTTATGATATTGGTGGGGGAATTCCTAATAATAAGCAATTCCAAGCTATTCAAACTGGTGGTCCATCAGGAGGATGCTTAACCATAAATGAGCTTGACACTCCAATTGATTATGATAATCTAATTGCTAAAGGATCTATGATGGGTAGTGGTGGAGCTATCGTTATGGATGAGGATAACTGCATGGTTGATGTAGCGAAGTTCTATTTAGAATTTATATGTGATGAATCATGTGGCAAATGCTCACAATGTCGTATTGGTACTAAAAGATTATTAGAAATATTAACAAGAATTACAAATGGTACAGCTACTATAGAGGATATTGATAGACTTGATAATTTATCACATTCGATTAAGGTGGGAAGTCTATGTGGCTTAGGTCAGACGGCTGCTAATCCAGTTTTATCAACTCTATCAAAATTTAAAGAGGTATATTTACGTCATATAGTAGATAAAAAATGTGATGCTGGTGTTTGTAAGGATTTAATTTCTTATGTTATTGACCCTAATAAGTGTAAAAAGTGTTCACTTTGTAGTAGTAGCTGCCCAGTAGATGCTATTAGTGGTGTTGTAGGCAAGGAGCCTTTTGTAATTGATCAAAGTAAATGTATTAAATGCGGAAGCTGTATAGCTTCATGTAAATTTAAGGCAATATATAAGGAGTAGGGGGATAATTATGGCTATTGTAAATATAAAAATTGAAGGTAGAGACTTTAAGGTTGATGATTCTTTAACAATTTTACAGGCTGCAAGAGCTTGCGGCTATAATATTCCTTCATTGTGCTCATGGAAAAATGGTAGATGTTCTTTAGCATCCTGTCGTGTTTGTCTTGTAGCTGTTAAGGGTGAGCGTAGATTAGTTCATAGCTGTGCATATCCAATAAGAGAAGGACTAGAAATTTCTATAAATGATCCTATGGCAGTTGAGGCTAGAAGAACAAGCGTCGAGCTATTATTATCTAATCACTCAATGAATTGTCAATCCTGTAGTAAAAATGGGCAATGTGAATTATTAGAGGTATCACGAATAGTTGGTGCTCGTCCTGATGTGTATGTAGGTGAAAAGACAAAAACTACATATGATGATATTGCCCCAGGATTAATTAGGGATACTTCTAAATGTATTTTATGTGGTAGATGTGTAGAAACATGTAAGGCTGAACAAGGGCTAGGAATACTAGGCTTTGAAAAGCGTGGGTTTGATACTATTGTCGGACCTAGTGCTAATCGTTCCTTTGCCGATGTTCCTTGTATTCAATGTGGTCAATGCGTCAATGTTTGCCCAACAGGTGCTTTAATGGAGCATAGTGAAATAGATAAGCTTGATCAGGCTTTTCGTGATGGTAAATATGTGATTGTTCAAACTGCTCCAGCCGTAAGAGCGGCAATTGGTGAGGAGTTTGGAGAAAAGGTTGGTACTAGCTGTACTGGTAAAATGGTAGCTGCTCTTCATCGTTTAGGCTTCTATCGTGTTTTCGATACAAATTTTGGGGCAGACCTAACTATTATGGAAGAGGCTAATGAATGGATTAAGCGTCTAGCTACTAAAGCAAGTAAGCCGATGATAACTTCGTGCTCACCAGGCTGGGTTAATTATATGGAATATTATTATCCTGAGTTGATTAGCCATCTATCAAGCTGTAAATAACCACATCAAATGGTAGGTGCTATTATTAAATCCTATTATGCAGAAAAGCATAATATTGATAGATCTAAAATTTGTGTTGTTTCTATTATGCCTTGTATTGCGAAAAAATATGAAAAGGAAAGACCTGATAACCAGGTTGATGGTATAGTAGATGTTGATGTTGTTTTAACAACACGCGAGCTTGCTAAGCTAATTAGGCGAGCTGGTATAACCTGGAAGAAGCTACCTAATGAGGATTTTGATCATGATTTAATAGGTGAGTATTCTGGTGCCGGTGTTATTTTTGGTGTTACTGGTGGAGTTATGGAGGCTGCTATTCGTACGGCTTATCACATATTAACTGGCGATGAGCTAGAACCAGTAGAATTTACTCCAATTAGAGGCTTTAAAGGAATTAAGGATGCAGAATTGGAGATTAATCACCAAAAGTATAAGATATGTGTTGCTAGTGGTATGAAAAATGCCAAGGTCTTACTTGAACAAATTAAAAAGGGTGAATCACCATATGATTTTATTGAAATTATGGGCTGCCCAGGTGGCTGTATAAATGGTGGTGGTCAGCCATATGTTAAGGAGTTATTTTTACCTAATGAGGATGATGACATTTTAAATACCTATATGCAAAAGCGTGCTCAGGTGTTATACGATAAGGATAGGTTTAAGGCAGTAAGAAGATCCCACTTAAATAAGGATATTATAACTCTTTATAATGATTACTTACATGAGCCTGGATCTGAGATTGCACATAAGCTTTTACATACTAAATATAATTCTCATCGTGAAAGGTATCCTAATCCTCATGAGGAAGGATTTTATAATGATGAAAAATAGGAGGAAATATGCAACTAAGAGCTGTAGATCATAGCGTTAATATTATAAGCTATCAAAAGGATGGTAGAAAATATGCTATGTGCTGTGCTTGGGTTATGATGGTTGATTATGATAAGCTTTTATGCTTACTTGGTAGTCAAAGTGAAACGGCTAAGCATATCAAAAGTAATGATATTATAGGCGTATCATCATTAAGTACTAATCAAAAAGACATAGCTATAAAATTGGGTGAAGGACATTCTAATTTAGTAGATAAGCTAGACGGAATTGATTATAAATTAGATGGTAATGCAATAACTATTTTAAATAGTAAAACTGAGCTTATATGTGAAGTTATTGATGTGCTACATCTAAAGGAAATTGAAAGTGATTCATTGTTATATCTTAGAATTATAAAGCACAAGGAAAATGAAAAGGCTAGCTTCTTACATATGGAAGATTTTTGATGCTAACTGTTGATCTTCATTTGAAAAATGAAAATACTGATACAGCAGTTTATAATCTTTATGAGATGATAGTGC
>DVKU01000195.1 GCA_018715825.1 Candidatus Avacholeplasma faecigallinarum | reverse complement strand
GAAAATGAGGGAGGATTTTTTATGCAAAAGAGATTAGATGAACTAAATATTGGTCAAAAGGCCATAGTAAAGAATGTTTTAGGAGAAGGAGTCTTAAGAAGAAGATTGCTTGATATGGGAATCACTCCTGGAACTATGGTTTTTATAAGAAAAAAGGCTCCTCTTGGAGATCCTATTGAAATAGTTTTAAGGCGCTATGAGTTAACTTTAAGAATGGCTGAGGCAAGCCTTGTAATTTGTGAATTGGAGGATTAAGTCAATGAAAAGATTTGCACTAGCAGGAAATCCCAATTGTGGAAAAACGACATTATTCAACTCTTTGACTGGTTCAACAGCGCATGTTGGAAACTGGCCAGGTGTTACAGTAGAGAAGAAGGATGGTATATATAAGAAGGGTAGTGAGCCTGTTGCTATCATTGATTTACCTGGTATATATTCCTTATCACCTTATACTCCTGAAGAGGTAATATCTAGAAATTATATTTTAGAGGAAAAGCCTGATTGCATTATAAATGTTGTTGATGCATCTAATTTAGAAAGAAATCTTTATTTAACTACCCAGCTTTTAGAAATAGATGTTCCAATAGTTGTAGCATTAAATATGATGGATATAGTTAAGAAAAATGGTGATTCTATTAATGTAGATAAATTGAGCAAGGCTATAGGTGTTCCCGTCGTCTCAATTTCTGCTCAAAAGGATGATAATTTAGATTTATTAATGGAGATTGCTATCAAGGAATCTGTAAAAAAAAGAGAGGCCTTCACTATTTTACAGGATAAATCCTTATCTCATTTAATTTCTGATTGTAAGGCAGCTTTCACAGGTCTTGATATTCCCCACCCATTATTTCATGCCATAAAGCTTATTGAAATGGATGAATTAGAGGTTAAAGATCATCCTAATCTAGCAAAGGTGGTCGTTGAATTTAAAAAAACCTTTAATGATGATACATTTGGTAGTGATTTAGAGGCAATAATCGCCGATCATCGTTATCAATATATAACCGAAAAATATAGTGTTTGTAAAACTCATAAGGTAAACAATGTATATGATTATTTATCAAGCTCTGATAAAATTGATAAGGTTTTAACTAATAAATGGGCTGGTATCCCAATATTTTTGTTAATATTATTTTTAATATTTCATTTAACATTTTCAGAAAATTTGTTTTTCTTAGGTGGACTTATAAAGTTTAATGCTCCAAGCTTTGAAGGTAGCTTTTTTGAAGGATTATTTTATACCGAAAATGGCATAAACTCGATTGGTGTTATCCTATTTAACTTTTTAGATTGTATAACATCTGGCATTACAAATCTTGTGGGATCATGGTTATCTACATCTCCGGATTGGGTTTCGGGATTAATTTGTGATGGTGTTTTAGGAGGATTATTTGCTGTTTTATCATTTTTGCCTCAAATTTTACTATTGTTTTTGTTTTTCTCTATTTTAGAGGATACTGGCTATATGGCTCGTGTAGCCTTTATATTGGATAGAATATTTAGAAAATTTGGTTTAACAGGTAGAGCCTTTTTACCTATGATTATGGGCTTTGGTTGTTCCGTTCCAGCAATGATAAATACTAGAACTTTGGCAGATGATAAGGAAAGAACTGCCACTATAAGAGTTATTCCCTTCTTTAGTTGTGGAGCTAAATTACCAATTTTAACTGCAATTGCCGGTGGAATTTGTCAAATATTTGGCTTTAATAATGCTGATTTTATTACCTATAGTATGTATGTTATGGGTATGCTGACAGCTGTAGTTGCGATTTTGATAATGCGTAAAACGACAATGCGAGGAGAGGTTTCTCCATTTATTATGGAGCTTCCGACTTATCACATGCCTAAGTTTAAAGCCTTGATGATTCATTTATGGGATAAGGTTAAGCATTTTATAAAAAAAGCATTCACTATTATTTTGGCATCTACAATTGCAATTTGGTTTTTAAGTCATTTTTCCTGGAATTGGCAATTCTTAGCTGATGAAGAAATAGAAAAATCAATTTTAGCTGGCTTAGGTCAGTTAATCACTCCACTATTTACACCACTTGGATTTGGCTGGCAACTTGAAAGACAATTTAGCTTTGTCTTTGTAGTGGCTGCCATAACTGGTCTGATAGCTAAGGAGAATGTTATTGCAACCTTTGGTGCACTTGCTGCTTGTATAGTAGGATCTACAATAGATACTAGCACCGATGGAGCTGATATAGTTGCTACAGTGGAAATGATTAGAGGAACAGGTATAACCTGGCCTGCCTTGATTGCGTTTATACTATTTAATATGACAACAATCCCTTGCTTTGCCGCTGTTGCTACAGCAAAAGCTGAGCTTCCTAATAAAAAGTTTGGGTCAACAATTTTGTTTTGGCTAGCAACCTCATATTTTGTTTCAATGATGGTATATTTAGTACTATCATGGTGGTGGAGTAGTTTTATTTTCTTGGCATTCTTTATAATATTAGGCTTTAGCATACATTATTTTAATCGCTATAAAGATAGAAAGGCTACTCTTGTCTAATGAAGCCTATTGAAATTATAGTTATTATTGTAGCTGTTTTTATTGTAATTTCCGTAATTTCTAGAGTAATCTATAAAAAGGTAAAGAATATCCCTAGTTGTGAATGTCAAAGCTGTCAAAATAGAATGATTAACGCACTAAAAAAATTTAAAGATGATCAAGATGATAAATAGTTATTTTCTACACTAAAAGGCCTGTTTAGGCCTTTTTCATTTGTGAAGTACAATTTACAGTCTTCTTGACATAAAAATCATTTTTTTATATAATATACGTTGATAGATAAATCTATCACTATGAGTTCATAAAAAAGGGAGTTGATGATAAGTTGGACTCGATACTCTTTCAATTGTTTATTCAGGTTATATTAATCCTGTTAAACGCTTATTTTGCTGCAACAGAAATTGCTGTTATTTCTTTGAGCAAAACAAAATTAAAAAAGATGAGCGAAGATGGTGATAAAACTGCCACTAAACTTTTAAAGTTTGCAGATGCACCTGCTGGATTTTTATCTACAATCCAAATTGGTATTACACTTGCTGGATTTTTAGGTAGTGCGTTTGCTGCAGATAATTTCGCATCTCGTCTTGTTGAATGGTTATATGTTGACTTACAATTTACAGCAATACCAAGAGGTGTCTTAAATACACTTTCAGTTATCTTAATTACAGTTATTTTATCATACTTTACTTTGGTATTTGGTGAATTAGTTCCTAAACGTATTGCGATGCAAAAGCCATATGGTGTGGCTAAATTTACCTGCGGAGTAGTTAATGGTATTTCTGTGGTTATGAAGCCAGTAATTTGGTTTTTATCATTCTCTACAAATTTAGTTTTAAAAATCTTAAGAATGAAAACTACTGCTGAAGAAGAGAATGTTACCGAAGATGAAATAAAAATGATGGTCGATTTGGGTGAAGAAAAGGGTACTGTTGAAGAAACAGAAAAGAAATGGATCCAAAATGTTTTCGAATTTAATGATACATTGGTTAGAGAAATAATGACTCCAAGCCGTGATGTTAAATTTATTCGTTTGACTTCATCTAAAGAGGAAATCGACTCTTTGGTTAAAGAAACTGGATTATCTAGATATCCTGTATGTAAGACCGATTTGAATGATATTGTTGGAATTTTAAATATAAAGGATTATTTTATCAATAAGGATAGCAAACTTGAAGACTTGCTAAGACCTGCTTATTATGTTCCAGAAACTACTTTAGCTGATGATTTATTCCATAACTTACAAAAGTCTAAAAATAGTTTTGCCATTGTAGTCGATGAATATGGTACGACAACTGGAGTTGTAACTACAGCTGATTTATTGGAAGAAATTGTTGGTAAGATTTATGATGAGTATGATCAAAATGAAGAAGTAGAATTTAAAGAAATCGAGGATAGCGTATATCAGGTTACAGGTGATTTACCAGTTAGTAAGCTAAATGAATATTTAGATGCCGAAATAGAAGAAAGTGATGCCTATGATACAGTTGGTGGTTTAATTTTTAGTTGTTTAAATTACGTTCCAAAGGATGGTACCACTGTAAGTATCGAAAAGGATGGTTTAACATTTGAGGTTGTTAAAATTGTAAATAGAAGAATAAAAGAGGTAATAGTTCGAAAAAATCCTCCAACTATTTCAAGTGAAGCCCCAGAAGAAGAATAAATTAATAGGTCTATAATTTTAATATAGTAACAGATAGGTCTCTATATTTAATTATAGGCCTTTTCTTTTGCTTTAAATAATTGAATTATAGTTTTTTCAATAGTATAATTAACGTAAGGATGTGATTAAATGAAGACTATTAAAGTTTTTAATCAAACTATCCAATTGGATTTTTTATTTGAAGAACAATTTACGTCATTGGATAAATATCTTACTGATTTGAGGCCTTTTTATTTTATTAATAGTCATAGTGAAGATTATAGGTTTGATGATAGCAATTGTTATTTAAAAACTAAGTATTACAATTTATATAAAATTGATGATAAAATTGTTCAGCTTCAAAAGATTAATGATATTAATGTGGGAATTATAGTTTATGATAATAACTGTATAGATCTTTATTTAATTGATAAGAACTTTCAAACAGAGTATTTGTTATCACAATATGCTTTTGTTTATATTTTAAATAAAACTAATAATGCTATTTTGATGCATTCTTCCTCAGTCGTTTATAATGATAGGGCGATTCTTTTAGCGGCTAAAAGTGGTACCGGAAAAAGCACCCATGCGAGATTATGGAGAGAGTATAAAAAGGCCATAACCTTAAATGATGATAAAAATTGTGTAGCCTATGAAGATGGTAAATTACTATTATATCCTCATCCTTGGAGTGGTAAGCATCAGATTGATACGAATATAAAGGCTTATGTAAGCTGTATAGTTTTTTTGTATCAATCAAAAGAAAATACTATAAAAAAATTATCAAAAATTGAAGGTATGAAGCTTTTATTATCCCAAATTGAGCGACCTAACAAAAATAATTTAGATAAATGGAACAAAATTGTTGATAGGCTTTTAGATTTACCTATGTATTATTATGGCTGTAATATCTCAAAAGAGGCTGTTGATTTATTATATAAAAGATTGGAGATGGATTTATGCCTATAAATAAAAATTATATTTTAAAAAGTATTGGTGACGATTATATGCTAATTCCTTTAGTAGGGGATGATTTAGATTTTTCTAAGGTTTATAATTTGACTGAAACTGCGGCTGTTATTTACAAGGGGCTAGTAGATAACAAAAGAATAGATGAAATTGTTGATATTATTATGCATGAATATGATGTTTCTTATATAGTAGCCTATAAAGATACTTTGGATTTTATAGCAGAGTTGAAAAAAAGAGGAATTTATTCTGAATAGGTGGACTAAATGTATAAGTTATACCAAATGGAACCATTAATTAGGGAGTGTTTTTTAGATGGTAAGACATTTTCATTTCCTATTAATGGTAGTAGTATGCAGCCTCTTTTACATACTAATGATATTGTAACGATAGCTAAAATAGATGAGGTCAAAAAGGGAGACATTATTTTGTTTAAACGAAATGAATCTCAATATGTACTTCATAGAGTTATTAAGATAAAAAATAAGCTTAGCTTTGTAGGTGACCATCAAACAAAAATTGAAACCGGTATTGATAGTAGTCAACTAGTGGCTAAGGTTATCTCCTATAAGAAGAAAGGAAGTAATAAGTCTCATAATTTGAATTCGCTATCTTATAAAATATATAAGATTTTAGTTAGATTTTCTTTGGTGAGATTTATTTTTAGTAAGTTACTATGATAAATATAAAAAAAAGATATTGTGCTATTTTATCAATACTATCATTATTGTATTCATTATTTTTATTAGTTACGCCCATCTTAATGAAAAACTTGGTTGATGTTGCTTTAAGTGTAAGTGATGGTGTAAAAGCTATTAAGGATTTGTATTATATTATTATAACCTTAGGAGCTATTATATTAGTGGATATTGTTATCTTTTTTATTCAAAGAGCATTATATTTCCATTTTAGTGTAAAATTAGAAAATGAATTCAAAAACGATATCTTTTCAAAATTTTTACACAAGGATTATAATGGTATGTTAAACTATCATACCGCAGAATTAGAACAATTATTTAATACGGATATAGTTAATATTATAAATACTAATTTAGATACGATTCCTAATTTTATTAAGCAACTAACTAGGTTAATTTTAGCTATAATAATAGTTATTATTATGGATTATAGATTTTTAATTTTTATTTTAGTTTGTGCTATTGTTGGCTTTATCTTTTCCAAATTATATTCTTCATTGCTACAAAAGCGTCATAAGGAGGTATTAGAAGTTAAAGGGGTTGTTAATAGCTATATCGTTGAGGCTAAGGATGCCTTTAAGCTATTAAAGACCTACAAAAGTGAGGATGGGGCAGAAAGACATTTTACAAATCTTTGTAATTGTGAGGTAGAGTCTAAACGTAAAAGAAACAAAGTTTTACTTATAGCTAGTACAGGTTTATTTTGCTTTAGCAACTTAGCTTATTTGTTTGTTTTAGGCTATGGGGCAGTTCAAATTGCCTTTCAAGCTTTATCATATGGCTCTATTTTAGCTTTAGTACAGCTTTTTAATCATATTCAGGCTCCAATTTTAACATTCTCTCAGCTTCTAAATCAATATAACCTTGGCAAAACCTCAAATTTAAGAATTAACAAATTGCTAAATTTAGAGGATGATAATTGTGATATAAAATTGACATCATTTGATGAAATTATATTTAAGGATGTTTGTTTTAGTTATCCAAATCATGAAATACTTAAGGATTTTAATTATAAAATCTATCCAAATCAAATTATTCACTTACAGGGACCATCTGGTATAGGAAAGACAACCTTATTTATGCTATTATTAGGCTTTTTAAAGCCTACATCTGGCGAAATTATTATAAAGAAGGATGGTAATAACTATACTCCAGGCGGTATTACTCGTTCACTTTTTGCCTATGTTGCTCAAGAAAATATTTTATTTAGTGGTACGATTTTGGATAATATTAAAATTTTAACTGGTAGTACAGATGATGAAATCATTGCTGCCTTGAAAACTAGCAATGTATATGATGAACTTATGAATTTACCATTAGGCTTAAATACGATTTTAAAGAAAAATGGAGTTGGTTTATCACTTGGTCAAATTCAAAGAATACTAATTGCCGTGGCCATTTTGTCCAATCGTCCTATCTTATTATTAGATGAATTTTCTAGTGCCTTGGATATTGAAAATGAAATGAAAATAGTTGAAAATCTTATTAGATTAAATAAAACCATAATTTATATTACCCACCGTAAGAACTTAATTAAAAATGATGATACTATAATATTAAAGGAGTTAAATAATGAATAAGGTAGTAAAGATATTAAAGGCTTATTTAACTAATGATGAAATAATAGATGATTTAAATGCAGATGATCTAATAATTTTTAAAGAACAATCATTATTACAATATCTTTATCCTGTTTTTAAGGACAAAAAATACAAGGCCTATTATCTTTCATCATTTGTTATCCAACAAAAATTTATAAGTATCCAAAGTGAGTTAACTATTTTGTTTAACACAAATGAAATTCCTCATTTTTATGTTAAGGGTAGTGTTTTATATAAGCTATTTCCAGATATTGCCTTACGTAGTAGAGGCGATATTGATGTCTTTGTTGCCAAAGACAAAATACCACAAGTGATGAAGCTTTTAAAAAATAACGGCTATATTTTAGATGAGTCAGATTGTATGCATCATTTAGGCTATAAAAAAAATAATTTAAGCATTGAGGTTCATTTTTCTTTGTTTGATGATTATGCCGATAATCCTTATCTTAAAGTATTTAATGATCCCTTTAGTTTAGCGGTGGTTTGTGATAAGTATCTTTATGAACTAAAGAAAGAATATCATTTTGTTTATTGTATATGTCATTTTGCAAACCATTT
>DVKU01000194.1 GCA_018715825.1 Candidatus Avacholeplasma faecigallinarum | reverse complement strand
CATCTTCTAATTTTGCTTGCTCTCCAAAATTATAATGTGTGGATAAAATTTCTGATACATCAGGACGACTATGACCTAATATTAAAATTTCATTATCGTTCAAAGCAATTATCGAAATAGGTCTCTCATGTTCATACTTCATCTGCGGTCCTTTAATAAAGTACCCAAATCTGTATTTGTTGACCTGTAGGCCGATAACGTATGATACTATTAGAAGACATACTATTCCAATAACTATTTTTAACTTTCTTTGTTTTTTTTCTCCAAATATCATTATGCTACAATCTCCTCTGAAACCTCGAGCCAGTCGGTTGCGATTGAATTCATTGGGTCGCTTTGAAGTTCGTAATCGCTTATCTTGCCAGTGCTGCCATCTGTTTTCGTGTATGTGCCGGTGGTTAGCTGGCGATTGCCGTTCGAATCTGTTATTACTGATTTTTTTGAAGTCAGACTTATTGAGCTGATGCCGGCGTCGCTTAGACTTAGGAGAGTACCGTCTCCTTTTAGAATTTTTATTGCGTCGAAACTTGTGTCGGAGGAATTTATTTGACCATCGCCGTTGCTGTCAAGGTCGGAAAGTGCGTCGAAGCCGGAGGTGGCAATGGTGCCATCTGATTTTACGTAACTGTCGCCGAATAGTTCGGAGCCGTTGTCGATGGTGCCGTTGTTGTTTTTGTCAATGGCGAGGACGCCATCATCTGACGATACCCAGGCGCTTACTTCGGCAAATCCGTCATTTTCCTGATCGAAATAGACGCCATTTTCTACACTCGTTGTTTCTATGCCGTCCCCGTCTAGATCGATTAGTAACGGGTCTTTTGGTACTTCTGCACTTTGGGCTTCGGTAAAAGGCTCTCTTATTTTTTGAGCCATTTCTGAAGAGCCACCTGGAAGCAATACCTGTTCTCCTGGGCGGATTAGAGCAAATGTACCATCATCTGAAAATCTATCACTCAACCACGGATTTAATTCTAACATCTCTTCTGTAGTTAACCCATAGCGCTGACACAATGCCCATAGGGTATCCCCAGGTTGAATTGTATATAATTGGTTATCCATTGATATTTGGGCTATAAATATTTTTCTTTCTAATAAACCTTTTTTATTTAGTTCATTAGCAATTTCTTTTAATTCTTCATAAGAATACGTTTCATTAAGGTAACAAGTAAACTCTATACGTGCCTTAGTAACTTTTACTATTAATTTATACTTATCAGTAATTTTGTTTATAGTTTCCAGTATAGTGTTTTCTATATTTTGTGGTTGTTCAACTACCTTATAAATTAAATCATTATCAATATGTATATTTACAAAATGATTAACTATATAATTACCACTGTCACCATTAATAGCAACATAGTTATTGCCAACTTGGTTATATATCTTTGAAAGAGGTTCGTTTTGGGAAATAATATTATTTATATTTGACGTATCATCAGACAATTCAAATTTTGTTGATAAATCGTTCTTTATATGCTCCATTCCTGGTGGATTATAGCAATAAAACTCAATATCCTTATATTTTTCAAGCATTCCTAGAGCTTGTGATAAACCGCCTCCTAGTGATTGCCCAACACCTATTATTTTAAAGTTATCTTTATTGTTATCAATCACTCTAGATAAAAAATAGTCTGCTGATAATAATTGGCTTGGTGTTTTTCCCTGTACTCCAATATTAAAGAAATTTGTTTTTATCCAATCATTATAAATATCAATTAAGTCATCAATATTTTCAAGTTTCCTAGGATCATATGAACCTTCATTAATGACGATAATTTCATTTGTTAGTATATTCTTATATGCATATCCTGAATATCCATTATCTTCATTTGAGTAAGAATCTATTAAGATGTAATTTTCATTAACAATATCACCTATTTGTAATTCATCATTGCACCCGTCAATAGATAATTGTGCATAATCTTTTATCGTTGAAAGTTCCATATTACTCTCCTTTCATAAATGAATTAATTTTAAAAATAACAGTATTTTTGGGTTTTAAAAAGGCTGTAGTTCCCAAAAATATTATTTGAGAGCTGTTATTTGCAGAAATATCTGCATGCCTTTCAATATTAACTCCTCGGTATATTTTTTTATTTTTTATATTTAAAAACTCTGTTTCCTTCGCATTGCAGTAATTACTAGGAAAACACATCTGTAAGCCTCCAGTAATTAAAAGTATGTTATTTGAAATGGAAGTTATTTTTTGGTTTTTTCGCTGAATTGGCAAAAGCATTTCTATTTCAATTTCATTATTTTTTATGTTGTAAATAAATATTTTATTACTATTTATAAAAGCTATTTTATCTTCTGTTATTTTACATAAACTTGTAATTTCTTTTTTACTTTTTAAGGTAATCATTTTTTTTAAATCCAGAGTTGCTAAATCTAATTTGTATACAGATTGCTCATAAGAAAAAACATATACTTTATTTTTTAATTTTATAATATTGTTTTTATTAATTTTAATATTTGCAGGTATAATATCTATTGATTTCACAATATTATTTTTTAAATCGTATTCCAAAATGTTTGCGTTTAATTTTCTGGATTTATCCTGTTTTAATATATCATCAGGGATGAAATCTCCCCAGAGAGCTGAAATATGGTTACCGCCGATAATTAAAATTTTATCTTCTTCAATAAGATCAATATACATATCTTTTCGTTTTATTAGATTTTTTTTAAACGAATAATTATTTGTTTTAAAGTTGTATATTGCAATAAGCATATTATTA
>DVKU01000193.1 GCA_018715825.1 Candidatus Avacholeplasma faecigallinarum | reverse complement strand
TTTAAATCTAAAAAAAATCTTCCATTTCTAATTCCTTCAAAGCTACCATATTTAAATGATACATACATTATTCCATTTGGTTTTAAGGCTTGATAACATTTTTTAAAAACTGAATTTAATTGTGTTGAGGGAATATGTAATAATGAAGCACATGCCCAAATACCATCAAACTTGTTTTCAAAATTCATAGCTTGGGCCTCAATATTATAAACATTTGGGATGCCAATTTTTAAAGCGTGCTCACAAAATGCCTTAGAGGGATCAATCGCATAAACATCATAGCCTTTAGAATGAAAGTATTTTGAATCTCTACCAGATCCAAAACCTAAATCTAAAATCGTCTTGGGATTTGTAAGCTCTTTTTCAAATAAATGGTATAAATCATTCATATTACAATTAATTGTATCTACTATGAACTTATCAGCATTTTGTTCATAGTATTTTTCATTAATATCCATGTGATACTCCTTTAGTATTTTAATTCATATTTACAATTATTATAGAATTTATCAACATAATTATTATTAATAGCTTCGGCCAGCTTTTCTTTATATTTTTTATCTTCTATAACCTTTAATAGTTCAATATTTCTTTTATTTAATAATTTTATTTCCTCCTCTGTTGGAACTCTATTTCCTTTAGAGCTATTATATGACTTAGATGTTAAAACTAAATTCCATATGTCATCAGAATACATAAAGCTCCATGGGATTACATGGTCAACAGAAATATCATTCTTATCTAAAATTTTACCAGTATAAAAATCCTTATATTCATTATTAGATGTCAAGATTAAGTATTTAATGAAATTACTTAAATTCTTCCTTCTAATTTTTCTTTCTGAGGCTCTAGCTACCTTTTGGTTGATTTTAGGAGCATTATTATACTCCTCTAATAGCTGTGACCATTTATAATTTATAATTTGAATTAAAATATTTGCATATTCATTTAAACAGCTAGCATCACATTTTTTAATTAAAATCATATTTTTATTAGCATTTAAATTATATACATAATAATATTTTTCATTACCTATGTGAACAAAATACTTGCAGGGATTATCAATTAAATTTTTCCCAATTCTTCGTATAGCTTGATTAAATTTAGGCAAATTATGCTTCTTTATATCCAAAACAGCCCTATCAAACCATATAGGATTCTTACTACACACTATTTGTTCATAAATATTTATTAGTTTAATAACCTCTTCTAATATTATTGATTTATTTTTTGCCTGTGGACCAGCCTGTTTTAAATGAAAAAAATATTCTTGATTCCAATAATATCGTAATACATTATAAGCTAGTGAGTCGATTGTTATTAAAATAAAACCTTCTTTTTCCTCATAATTATTATCTTTTATACAATCAATTATTGCCTTACCCCATGCTAGCTTATAGGTTGTGGTAGTATTCATATTTTCTATTATTTCAATCCATTCATTTATATAGTTTGGTATCAAAATAACACCTTCTTTATAAAAAAGATTTTTCCTTATTATAAGTATAGCATAAATTAAGCATTTTTTATAAAAACTACTAAATTTTTTAGCTTTTTGTACAAATTTATTATTAAACAACTTTCTTGTTTTTTTAAAAAAATAAAAGTAAAATATTATTAGAAGGATCAAACTATAAAAATAAAAAGAAAGGTAGGTAAAATATGAATCGCTTTATACTTAATGAAACTTCTTATCATAACTTCGGAGCAATTAACGCTATTGCCACAGAAACTAAGGCCAGAGGCTTTAAAAAAGCATTTGTTTGTACTGATGAATCACTTTTAAAATTTAAGGTTACTAAAAAAGTACTTGATGTATTAGAAAATGCTAAAATAGCTTATCAAATTTTTTCAGATATCAAAGCTAATCCAACCGTTAAAAATGTCTTAGATGGATTAAAGCTATTTAAAGATGCTAACTGTGATTATATAATTGCCGTTGGTGGTGGGTCAGTAATTGATACAGCTAAAGCTATAGGTATCATCTATAAAAATCCAGAACATGAAGATGTATTAAGCCTTGAGGGCGCGGTAGAAACCAAAAATAAAGCTGTTGATATTTTTGCAGTACCAACTACTGCTGGTACAGCTGCTGAGGTTACTATTAACTACGTAATAACTGATGAAAATAAACAAAGAAAATTTGTTTGTGTCGACCCTCATGATATCCCTGTTGTAGCCTTTGTTGACCCTAATATGATGTCTTCTATGCCAAAAATGCTAACAGCATCTACTGGTATGGATGCTCTTACTCACGCTATCGAAGGCTATATTACAAAAGGTGCTTGGGAATTATCTGATATGTTCCATCTAAAGGCCATAGAAATTATTGCAAGAGCCTTACCAGGAGCTTGTAATAATGATCCAAAGAGTAGAGAGGATATGGCTTTAGGACAATATATTGCTGGCATGGGCTTTAGTAATGTAGGTTTAGGCATAGTTCACTCTATGGCTCACCCTTTAGGAGCCTTATATGATACTCCTCATGGAATTGCTAATGCGATTATTCTACCAACTGTTATGGAGTATAATGCCTGCTGTACTGGTGAAAAATATCGTGATATAGCAAGGGCTATGGGCGTTAAAAATACCGAAAATATGACTTCAGAAGAATATCGTAAGGCTGCTGTTGAGGCAGTTAGAAATCTTGCAATCGCCGTAGGAATTCCTCAAAGCTTAAAGGGTATCGTCAAAAAAGAGGATATAAACTTCCTTGCCCAAAGTGCTTATAATGATGCTTGTAGGCCAGGTAATCCAAAAGATACATCAGTTGAAGATATCGCTAAGCTTTACAAGTCTTTATTGTAAAAAATAGAATGCTAAAAGATTAAAATCTTTCAGTCATTCTTCTCAGAGGGCTTTGCCCTCTTTTCTTTTTGGTGTAAAATAATATTGAGGTATTTGTATGAGTTCTATAGTAACTGATTTTCTTCCTATCGAAATTAAATCAAAACCATATTATGTTCACGCTAAAGCTGCTTATATTCAACATAGATTACTGATTGCTGCTAAGGCAGGTCAGAATATTTATGA
>DVKU01000192.1 GCA_018715825.1 Candidatus Avacholeplasma faecigallinarum | reverse complement strand
TTCAGTCAAGAGCATTTAGCTCTGGTATAAACATAAATTATGAAATTGATTTATGGGGTAAGCTTTCAGACGTGAATGATCAACGACAGTGGGAAATGATTGCAACTGCATATGACTATCAAGCAAGTATGTTAACAATCGCCGCAACTGCAGCTAAATACTACTGGGAAATATCTCTGATTAATAGCCAATTAGAAAACTATTATAAGAGAAAACAAATAATTTCTGCAACGAAATTCCTTGTCATGAGTGAGTTTAAGGCAGGTGTGAAGAGTGAATTAGATGTTCTTACAGTTAATGAAACTATGTCTGATATCCAAAGCTCTATATACTCTCTGGAGAAACAAAAAGAGCTGAGTAAAAATGCTCTTGTCGTATTATTAAATCGCAAAGATCTTAATAATGTTTTTTTTGAATCCAAATTAGCTGAATACAAACCGATCGAGATCAATAATGATTCTGATATTAGTAGCCTGCTTTTTAGGCCCGATGTACAATCTGCGGCGGCAACCTTGAAAAGTCAGTCGTATAACACTTATTCTGTCTGGAAAGAGATGTTACCCACTTTTAGTCTGAATTTTATATTGAATAGCAGTTCATCATTGCTTTCAGAGGTGTTAAACAATCCATTAAATACTGTCAGGTCAGAAATAGCATTCCCTTTTTTTTCTTGGTTTAAAAAAAACAAGAAGATAGAAATCTCCAGGATAAAAAAAGAGCAATATGAGATTGATTTTGTTAATATTGTAAACAAATAGATTAATGAATTAAGAGATTTCAATTCTGAAATAAATGCTATCTCGAAAAATATTGAGAGTATAAATGATAAACTAAAGAATCAAAAACATGAGATGGCTATAAACAGAAGCATGTATGAGGCGGGGTATATTAGTCTTAAAAGCTATCTGGCTACCCAGGAAAAATATTATATTACTAAAAACGAATTTTTACAGTCAGTATGTGATTATTATTATGCCAACCTTAAATTTATTTTAGCTCAAGGTTTAAATGAGGAATGAAATGAAACTGAAACAAAGCAGTATACATAAAAGAGTTGTGATCACAGGTTATGGTGCTGTTACGCCGCTTGGAGAGAATGCATTAATGCATTGGGATGCAATTTTAAATAAAAGAATGGGTTTCAAATACTTTAATAAGCACAATAATAACATTAATACAAATTTTTTTGGTATAGTAGAAAATGAACCAGATATATCATTTACTCCGCTTGCACTAAGACGCCGTTTGCCAAAATATACACGTCTGACGCTAAAAGCAGCACAAGAGGCTGTGTCAATGGCATTTGGCTGTCAACTTCCTACTGATATATATGCTCCTATAGAATGTGGAGTGATTTTAGGTACTGGATGGGGGGGATTGGATGAATGCTTCAGTTCCAGTGATGAATGGCTTTCATCTGAATTAGCTTCACCGTTCACTTGTTTTTTTAACATGATTAACATTAGCTCTGCCGCATGCAGTCAATTATGGAATTTACGTGGATATCAAAATACTGTGAGTGCAGCGTGTGCTACTGGAACTATTGCGATAGGTGATGCTTATGAGATTATTAAGAATGGTAAAGCTAAAATGATGCTTGCCGGGGCAGGAGAATCTTTACGTAGCGATTTTTCTCAATGGAGTATTGATGTTCTTGGGGCATTATCTAAAGAAAAGACAAACATTCAAAAAGCAAGTTGTCCTTTTAGTAAGGATAGAAGTGGATTTGTCCTTTCAGAAGGGGCTGCTGTTGTCTGTATTGAAGAGTTAGATTCAGCACTCGCTCGCAATGCTAAAATTCTAGGTGAGATCAAAAGCTATACTAACTTTTCTGACGCCTATGATCTTACAAATCCAGCAGTTGATTGTTATGCCAGAAGCATGACAATCAAAGAGTGTGTGTCGCAGGCGGGAATTACTTATAGTGAGTTAGATTATATTAATGCTCACGGCACATCCACTAGGCTTAATGACTTAAATGAGACAAATGCATTAAAACTTGCTCTCGGAAAACATGCTTATAGTATCCCAATTTCTAGTACTAAATCATATAGTGGGCATTTAATCTCTGCGGCTGGTGCATTTGAGACTATAGTCTGTTTACAGGCAATGAATGCGAATATAATACCAGCAACGCTTAATCTCACTAATCCAGATCCTGAATGTGATCTTGATTATGTTGCAGGCGATCACAGGAAAGCTTTTATTAATCACGCTCTTAATTTAAGCTTTGGTTTTGGTGGTGCCAATGCTGCCTTAATGCTGGAGAAATACAGTTGATATATTATAAATATTTTTTAGAGGATGCTGTTGAATGGGGTAAACTAGTTGACGACTTTAACCCAATACATTTTTACCCTGATGATGGAGGGCATGCTCCTATAGTACATGGTATGCGAGTTGGGCATGATCTGAAATCGTTAATTCTTAACAAAGAACATTCAAAAGGTGATAAAAAATGTGTTTATGATTTTTCTATAGCGTTTAAACAACCTTTAAAATACGATTGTGATTATAAGATTATCCATAATAAGACTGTTAACTTTTCGTTTATTGAGGGAAACGCTGAAAATGATGAACTCGTTACATGTAAGTTTTGTAGTACAGAGATGTCAACTCATACTGACAGGGAGATGAATTTTTCGGGTGACAGAGTAGACTATATTGAGTTACAAAATTTCTTTGATTCTTATTGTTCTATTTTTCCGTCAGGTATGTTGTTTTGGGACTGTTTCCTGTTTTATAAGGCATTAAATTATTTAAAGTGTCAATTTTGTATCAACGAGCATGTTGCAAATCCGTATCATCTCCCTAATGTTTTTGAGGTGTATCGTGTTTATCAAACACATCAAAAATTATCTTTTGATTCTGCATTTTTATTAGCAACACCATCTCATTGGCAACACAAAAAGATAATGGCATATTGCGATTACGAGTGGATTTCAGGAGGAAGAGATGAAGGCGGAATAATTTGTGTCACTGCGCATATTTTATGTGATGGATATGTTATGAAAAGTGAAATTATATTAAAGTTAAACCGTGTGGAGCATGTATATCTCTGATGAAAAAAGACATTTTATCTAAATTGCAAAAGACGATATCTGATGCAAAAGGTATTGCCATTGATGATATTACCTATAATACCAGTTTTAGTCAGTTATCTCTGGATAGCCTCGATTTAGTAGAGCTTGTTGTTATGGTTAAAAAAGAATATCAAGTTTCTTTGAAGCCGGAAGATTTGGTGCATTTTAATAACATTGAAGATGTTTGTAATTGTATTGAAAGAGCCTCTAATATATGAATATTAATTGGGTTTTAGTTACAGGCGCCAGTCGGGGTATTGGAAGAAAAGTTGTACAGACCCTCAGTGATTCAACCAATGTCGTTTTTACAGGCAGATGTCCTGATAGTATAAAACAAACCAAAGAATTATGCGCTAATTCGCGTTTTCTTGTGAAAGGTTATGTCTGCGATAATAACTCAGAGAATGATATTAAGACTCTGTGTGAAAAATTAATTAATACTTATGGGGCTCCTTTTGGAATTGTCCATAATGCAGGTATAACTAAGGATTCTATTCATATAAACCAAACATCAGATGACTGGATGGCGGTTTTAGATACTAATCTTGTTTCTGTTTTCCGCTGGCACAAATATTTGCTTCCTTCAATGATGTATAATGGCGGGGGTAGTATAGTCTTTATGTCTTCTGTTAGCGCTATAATGGGAAATCCAGGACAAACAATTTATTCTGCCAGTAAATCTGCACTGCATGGTTTAACTAAATCGCTTGCTCATGAGGTTGGGCGATTTGATATTCGAGTAAATTGCATTGTACCAGGTCTCATAAAAAGCGAAATGGTAGAAGATATACCCAAAGAAAAATTAAATATTCTTAAAGAAAAAATTCTTCTTCGCCGATTAGGGGAGCAACAGGATGTGGCTAATCTTGTTGAGTTTTTATTAAGCCAGAAAAGTTCGTATATAACAGCACAATCATTTATAATCGATGGAGGTATGTCATCCTGATATCACATTTGTTTAACATTTGATTCTTACTGTTTGTTTATTTTATAACACTTACAAAATGGTTTTATCCATGCCATTGT
>DVKU01000191.1 GCA_018715825.1 Candidatus Avacholeplasma faecigallinarum | reverse complement strand
AATTTTATTTTTCAAAAAAATTACCACTAAATAATGCAAAATACATTAAACTATGCTATAATAGTCTAGAATTACCTTTTAGAGTGCGTCAAGCAATGCCAGGTGATTGCATAAAACTTAAAATTGGCAATAAAAAAGTTAGTAGAATTTTTATTGATAATAAGGTACCATTAGATCAAAGATTACTTGTTCCTATTATAGAGGATAGTAAAAATGATATTTTATGGATTTACAATTTGGCAAAATCAGAAAGTGTTAATAATCAAAAAGGTAATGGAGACATATATTTTGTTTGTGAGGAAGTAGAAGATGCATCAGGATATAATAAAAATTAATTATTCTAAAGAAAAAATAGAACAGATAGTAAAATGTCTTGGTGAAAAAATATCTATTGATTATAAGGATAAAAACCCATTATTTTTAGGATTATTAAAGGGATGTCTACCATTTATGACAGATTTAGTTAAGAACGTAGATATATATTGTAATTTAGAATATGTGAAGGTTTCATCATATGATGGCACACATTCTACTGGTAATGTTGAATTTAAGGGTGAGATTCCTAATGTAAATAATAGGGATGTTATACTAGTTGATGATATTTTAGACACTGGTAGAACAATTCAAGCGGTAAAAACTAAATTAATGGCTATGGGCGCTAAAAGTGTTAGTGTTTGTGTTTTATTAGATAAGCCTACAGGACGTTTAGTAGATATTAAGCCTGACTATGTTGGTGGTATTGTACCGAATGAATTTGTTGTCGGATATGGACTTGATTATAATGAACATTACCGTAATCTACCATATATAGGTGTTTTAAAGGACGAGGTATATTCAAAATAAGGAGGATTTTATGCAAAACAATAATCCAAAGCAAGTTAGAAAAAAATTTGATTTTATTTTTTTCATTATTATCGCAGTAATAATTATAAGTACATTCTTTTTAATTAGATCTTTCACATCTCAAGGCCCTAGGGTTTTGACTTTTGATGAGTTTACTGAGATGGTTGACCCATCTTCAACCTCATTATCTAAGATAAGTGGAGAAATAGAAGCAAAGCCAATAGGTGGAGAAAATACGGGCTTATATACTCTTAGTGGTTTATATAAGGATGAACAAGGAAATACTGGAAAATTTACTTTAAACGTTACTTCTGAATTATTAAATGTTATTATGACATCAAATACCTATGATTCAGTTCAGGTAAGTATAATTGAATTAAGTGATAACATTTGGTTAAGCCTATTAATTAGCTTAATACCATATATTTTATTTATTGGTGTTATGATTTTCCTTCTTCGTGGTCAAGGCAACAATAAGGCCTTTGATTTTGGTAAATCTACTGCGCAGTTAGCAAGAGGTAAAACAGTTACCTTTAAGGATGTTGCAGGCTGTGATGAAGAAAAAGAGGAATTAGTGGAAATTATCGATTTCTTGAAAAATCCTCGAAAATATAACGAAATTGGTGCTAGAATACCAAAGGGAGTTTTACTTGTAGGTCCTCCAGGAACTGGTAAGACTTTGCTTGGTAAGGCTGTTGCTGGTGAAGCTGGAGTTCCATTTTTCTCAATTTCAGGTTCTGATTTCGTAGAAATGTTCGTTTGTGTTGGAGCTTCACGTGTTCGTGATATGTTTAAGGTCGCTAAACAAAATGCCCCTTGTATTATCTTTATTGATGAAATTGATGCCGTAGGACGTCAACGTGGCGCAGGTATGGGTGGTGGCCATGATGAGCGTGAACAAACATTAAATCAAATGCTTGTTGAAATGGATGGCTTCAATGGTAATATTGGTATTATTGTTATGGCTGCAACTAATAGACCTGATGTTTTAGACCCAGCCTTATTACGTCCAGGTCGTTTTGATAGACAAATAACTATCAGTAACCCAGATGTAAATGGTCGTGAGGCAATTTTAAAGGTACATGCTAGAAATAAGCATCTTGATCCATCTGTTAAATTAGATGAAATCGCTCAAAGAATTCCTGGTTTTAGTGGTGCCGATATTGAGAATTTATTAAATGAAGCAGCATTATTAGCAGCTAGAGAAAATCGTAAAATTATTAATACTCAAGATATTGATGAAGCCATTGATAGAGTTATGATGGGTCCTGCTAAGAAATCTCGTAAAATTTCTGATAGTGAGAAGAATCTTATTGCTCATCATGAAGCAGGTCATGCTATAATTGGTTTAAAGCTTGAAAATGCAAATATAGTTCAAAAGGTTACTATTATTCCTCGTGGTCAAGCTGGAGGTTACGCTTTGATGCTTCCAGAAGAGGAAAGATATTTAGAAACTAAGCAGTCTTTATTGGATAGAATTACTGGTTATTTAGGTGGTCGTGTTTCTGAAGAAATTAATTTCCATGAGGTATCAACAGGAGCTTCTAATGATTTTCAGCAGGCTACAAAGATTGCAAGAGCTATGGTAACTGAATATGGTATGAGTAATTTAGGACCAGTTCAATATGAACAGCCAAATGGAAGTGTCTTTTTAGGAAGAGACTATTTAAAGGAAAAGAATTTCTCTGATCAAATTGCTTTAGAAATTGATAAAGAGACCCGCAATATTATAGAAGAATGCTATGAAAGAGCTAGAAAAGTTATTCTTGAAAATCTAGATTTATTGAAAAAGATAGCTTATTATCTAATTAAAGTTGAAACACTTACCAAGTCTGATATTGAAGAAATTGAAGCTACTGGTTCTTTAAAATGGTATGAGGATAAACAAAAGGCTTTAGCGGAAGAAAAAAATAAACCTGTTGAAGAAACTACTCAAGAAACTCATACTTCAAATAATAATGTGGAAGATAACGCTCAAGAACACTTAGATAAGACTAATGATTCAAACGACATAGTTATATCTAAGCCTGAAGATAACGACAATGAGACTAGATAAATTTTTAAAAGTTTCAAGACTGATAAAAAGGCGTACATTGGCTAAAGAGGTTGCCTTAAATGAACGAATTTTAGTCAACGATGTTTTAGCTAAACCATCAAAGGAACTTAAAATCGGTGATATTATTACTATTGAATTTGGTAATAAAATAGTTAAAGTAGAAGTACAATCATTAGAAGTATCATCAAAAAAAGAGGATGCTGTTAATATGTATAGTTTTATCAGTGAGACCAAAAGAGAACAAATATAAAATTAAAGCAAGGCTTAACAAAGCTTTGCTTTCTTTTTTATATGATTATTTACTTTATGCTATAAAAACTATATAATATAAGTGTAAAGTGAGGGATGTTTATGGCTGAGAAAAAACAAAAAAGTAATACAAAGAATGTTCAATCTTCAAAAACTATTAGCACTAAAAAGGTAGTTTTAAAACATGAAACTACTACATCTTCAAAAAAAGTGGATACTTCAATGCCTGTACATGCTAAACCTAAAGTTCAAACTAAACCTGATAAGACTATTTACCATGTTAGTAAAAGAGAAAACGATGGTCGTGAATGGAAGGTATTTATTCAAGGCTCTACTAAGGTTATAAAGCTTTTTCCTACACAATTAGAAGCCTTAGAGTATGCTAAAGATTTGTGTGAAAACAAAGATGATGGAAGCTATGTATTACTTCATGGCTTAGATGGCAAAATCAGAAAATATTAATCTAAAAAATAATTTAGGCTAATTATATAGCCTAAATTATTTTTTTTCTTTACTGATTTATCAAATTTCGCACAATTTGGTGATAATTGTAAAAAAACTTGATTTTTTTTATAAAATATGTTACAATAATCTTAAGATGTTATGTAAACGCTTTCATTTGGGTTTTTACATAAAACGACACAAAAAGGGAGTGTAAATTAAATGAAAAAAATAAAATTTATATTATTTGCATTTACTGCATTGCTAGTAGTAGTACTTGTTGGACTAAAAATAAGTGCTGCAACAACAGACTTTACAATGACAGCGGATGATTATGCAGAAGGTACAGCGTATAAAAATGGTACTGTGCTAGTGGATAATGAATTGGCAACTATAAAGGTTAGAAAGGACTTTTCAGTAACAAAAGGTTTTTTTCCTGCCACTAGTGATGATGGAAAATCCTTAACGTTTAACACAGCATTTTTTACATCTGGTAGTAGTAATAGCGTGGCTGGCTCTTTATTAGAAGTGACTTTCTAAGGCTGCTGGAGCAAAAATATCTGTTTATTATACAATTTCTGACAGTGGCTTTACTACGAAAAATGCTTCCAAAAGCGGAGCAATGTGCGTTCGAGATTCAGCATCTACAGAACTTTATAAAGGAACTGAAGCATCTTGTAAAAATACTGTAGCTTATTATGATGAGTATACAATTAATAATGCTAATGAAACGGTTTATATTGGCTCAACTGCAAATCGTTTTGTAATTTTTAGTTTTACATTATCACAAGGTGAAGTTGCAGCTGAATATGAAGTTACTATTTATGATGGTAATGAAATTTTTACAGTTGAAAGTGTTGTTAGTGGACAGAAATTAGTATATACACCTGTAAAGTATGGGTATAATTTTGCTGGATACTATTTAGATGCAGAGTTTACTGACCTATATGACACTACTAATACAATTACAGGTCCAATTACATTATACGCAAAGTTCAATGCTTGGACAGTTGTTCCTCAAAAAAATGAATTATCTGCTGAACTAGTTGCTAGTATAGCAAATGTTTATCATGATTTACAAATCAATTTACCAGTAGAAAATACTATTTATACTATTATGAAAGGATGCCAATTACAAGAGAGTAATTCAATTCCTTGTATTGGTACTTCAGGACAAATGTCTACTGCAACAAATAATATATCATTTACAGTTGAGACATCTGGAATATTTACAGCAAGTATGACAACTGTTGGAGGTAGTGAAAGAAGTGCACAATTACTAAACGAAAACGAAGAAGTTGTAACTTGTACTAGTGGTAACGAATTGTGGTCTAAAGATGAAGCTGATCAAAGTGTTGTAAAGACAGTTACTTGGGAATTAGAAGCTGGTACTTACTATCTTGGTGGTACAAATGGTATGAGAATATTTGAAGCTAAGTTTGTAGAAGATGCTGAGCTTCATCAATATGAGAATGCTGATAAGACTTCAATTCGATATGTATGTGCAATTAGAAATATAGCTGCTGAAGAATTAGCTAATGTAGTAGTTACATTAAAACTTACTTTAGAAGGAGCTAATCCTGCTAATGTAAATATTCCAACTGTTTATACATCTGTGTTAGGCGATAATGGATTTGCAGCAGAGGCAAATACATATTATATGGTTTACACTATTACAGGATTAAATGTAAATGAAGCATATTATGGAAAGACTTTAACTGCACAGGTTGTTGTTACAAATGGTGATAGTATCGTTAATTCGATTGTTACAACATATACAATTTCCAACTTTACAGCATAATGGGGGGGATAAATAATGAAAAAATATGAAAAACCAATTATAACTGAAGAAAAAATTGAATTAGAAGATGTTATAGCTGTTTCTAGTAGAGATAGCACTACTGATGGTATTAGTGCAGCTTTAGGAGAAATCTTTAATTTGGGTAATTAATTTTTCTTCATAAATTTATGATATAATAGGACTGACTATGTTGGTCCTATTATATTGTTTAAGGAGGAGATTTTGTGAAAAAATTATTTGTGCTATTTTTATTTTTAATATTATTTGGTATTGTTGGTTGTCAGTCAAGTGATAATGTTAATAATGAACTCCCAAATACAAACGATCCTAATGAAAATGAGATTACTGATGATAAACCATTAGATCAAGATGAAACTGATAAAGACGAAAGTAATAATCCTAATGATAATGTAGATGATTCTAAAGAAGAAGGTACTGATGAAACACCAAGTACAGATAATCCTGATGATTCAGATAATAATTCTGGTGTTACTGATGGTGGTGCATTCCCTGATGATGGGGAAGATTGGGTAGAGGTTCCATCCTTATAAAAAAGATATTTTTTATTGAAAAAAACTCTTGCAATGGAGTTTTTTTTATTGTATAATGGAATAGCTCTATGTCGAGCAAGAAATGGCTGTGAAGTGGGAGGTTGCTGACACACCGAAAACCGTTGTCATTGCAGCGTGTTGGGTTTTCCCATGGAGCAAGTCTATACGACGATTATAGGCGAAAGGGGTTAAATTAAAATGGCAAAAGAAAAAATTAAAATTCGTTTAAAGTCTTATGATCACAGATTATTAGACCTATCATCAAAGAAGATTGTTGATAGCGTTAAGAAGACTGGTTCTGTAGTAAATGGACCAATTCCACTTCCTACTGAAAAGGAAATCTTCACTATCTTACGTTCTCCTCACGTTAACAAGGATTCTCGTGAGCAATTCGAAAGAAGAACACATAAGAGATTAATCGAAATCGTGGATCCAACTCCACAAACTATTGATGCTTTAATGCACATTGATCTACCTTCTGGTGTAGACATCGTGTTAAAGAAGTAAAAAAAATAAATTAAGAAAAGAGGAAAATTTCAATGGCTAAGGGAATCTTAGGTAGAAAATTGGGCATGACTCAAATTTTCGATGCAGCTGGAAACTTAATTCCAGTCACTATCGTTGATTGCTCTAAAAATGTTGTTTTACAACAAAAGACAGTTGAAAACGATGGTTATGTAGCAGTTCAAGTTGGTTGCGAAGATAAAAGAGAAAATCTAGCTAATAAACCTGAACTAGGCCATGTTGCTAAGGCTAACACTGCTCCTAAGCGCTTCATAAGAGAATTCCGTTTCTCAGAAGCACAAGGAAATGAGTTATTATCTTACAACGTTGGTCAAGAAATTAAATGTGATATTTTTGCTGCTGGTGATGTTATCGACGTTACTGGTACATCAAAAGGAAAGGGATTTGCAGGTACAATTAAGCGTTACAATCATGCTCGTTTAAGAATGAGCCATGGTACATCTGCATGTCACCGTATCGTTGGTTCTATGGGAGCCATCAAAGGAAATATGAAGGGTAAGAAAATGCCTGGTCATATGGGAAATGAAACTGTAACATTACAAAATTTAGTTATTGCTGCTGTTGATACAGAAAGAAATTTAATTTTAGTTCGTGGAAATGTTCCAGGTCCTAAGAAGGGTTTCGTAGTAATTAAAACAGCTGTAAAGGCTAATTAGAAAGGAGATTTATTATGCCAACAATCGCATTATTAAATCAATCTGGAGAAAAGATTAATGATTTAGTTTTAAGTGATTCAATTTTCGGAATTGAACAACTTAATCAACAAGTTATATACGATGTTGTAAACTGCCAAAGAGCAGCTATGAGACAAGGTACACATGATACAAAAGGTCGTAGCGAAGTAAGTGGTGGTGGTCGTAAGCCATGGAGACAAAAAGGAACAGGCCGTGCTCGTCAAGGTTCTATCCGTGCTCCACAATGGCGTGGTGGTGGTACAGTATTTGGACCTACACCAAGAAGCTATGCTTTCAAGCTAAATAAGAAAGTTAAACAATTAGGTATGAAGAACACTTTATCTTATAAGGTAAAGGAAAATGCTTTAATTGCAGTAGATGCAATTAAGTTTGATGAAATTAAAACTAAGAACTTCATTAAGTTTTTAGCAGATATTAAGGCTGTAGGTAAAACTATGGTAGTTTGTGCTCCTGAGGAATTAACTGCTGAAGCTGTATTATCAGCAAGCAATATTCCTGGCGTATTCTTAGCACCTGCTGATAACGCTAGCGTATATGAAATTTTATGCTACAAGAATTTAGTTTTAACTTCTGGTGCAGTAGCTTATTATGAGGAGGTATTGAAGTAGTATGACAAAAGCATTTGATATTATTCAAGCTCCAATTATTACAGAAAGAACAATGAGTTTAAAAGAAAACTTTAACAAATATACTTTTAAAGTTCTTAAGTCAGCTAATAAAATTGAAATTAAGAATGCTGTTGAGGAAATTTTCAAGGTTAAAGTTTTAAGTGTACATACAATTAATGTATTACCAAAGCGTAAAAGAGTTGGTCAACATGAAGGATTTAAGCCAGCTTATAAGAAGGCAATTTGTAAATTAGCAGATGGCCAAAAGATTGACGCTTTCGAAATTTAATTAGGAGGAATTATTAACTATGGCAGTTAGAAAATATAAGCCAACGTCTAATGGTAGACGTAACATGTCAGTTTTAACATTTGATGAAATCACAACTGACACTCCTGAAAAATCATTATTAGCACCTAAGTCTAAAAAGGCTGGTCGTAACAATTCAGGTAAAATCACTGTACGTCATCAAGGCGGCGGTGTTAAACAAAAATATCGTATTATTGATTTTAAAAGAAATAAGGATGGTATTCCAGCAACAGTTAAGACTATTGAATACGATCCAAACAGAAGTGCAAACATCGCATTATTAGTTTATGCTGATGGTGAAAAGAGATACATCTTAGCTCCAAAGGGCTTAGAGGTTGGTATGGTATTAACTTCTGGTGCTGACTCAGATATTAAGGTTGGTAATGCATTACCTATCGTTAATATCCCTGTTGGTAGTTTAATTCACAATATTGAACTACATCCTGGTAAGGGTGGACAATTAGCACGTAGTGCTGGTGTTTCTGCTCAAATCTTAGGACGTGAGGATAATTATGTATTAATTCGTCTTGGAAGTGGTGAAGTTCGTAAGGTATTATCTACTTGTAAGGCAACTATTGGTGAGGTTGGTAATGAATCTCATGAATTAGTTAGAATTGGTAAAGCTGGTAGAGCTCGTCATATGGGCTTACGTCCAGAGGTTCGTGGTTCAGTTATGAACCCTAATGACCACCCACATGGAGGTGGTGAAGGTAAGTGTCCAGTTGGTCGTCCTTCTCCTATGACTCCTTGGGGTAAACCAGCATTAGGTTTAAAAACACGTAAACATAAAAAAGCTTCTAACAAACTAATAGTTCGTAGAAGAAATGGTAAATAAGGAGGAACACTATGGCTCGTTCAGTTAAAAAAGGACCATTCTGCGATGATCACTTAATGAAGAAAGTTGAAAAGCAGAATGCAAGTGGTGATAAAAAAGTTATACAAACTTGGTCACGTAGATCAACAATATTTCCAGCGTTTATTGGTTTAACAATCGCTGTATATAATGGTCGTGAGCATGTTCCTGTATATGTTACAGAGGATATGGTAGGTCATAAGCTAGGTGAATTTGCTCCTACAAGAACTTACCATGGACATGACGCAGACGATAAAAAAGCTAAAAGATAGTAAAAGGAGAAT
Source organism: Candidatus Avacholeplasma faecigallinarum (assembly GCA_018715825.1). GTDB lineage: Bacteria > Bacillota_I > Bacilli_A > Acholeplasmatales > Anaeroplasmataceae > Anaeroplasma > Anaeroplasma faecigallinarum. The sequence continues at coordinate 11,868 of DVKU01000191.1, read as the reverse complement.
GTAATAATGGAAGCAAAGGCAATTGCAAAAACTATTAGAATCACTCCTCGTAAGGCTCGTCTTGTTGTAGATCTTATTCGTAATAAGGATGTAGCTGAAGCTAAAGCTATCTTAAAGTTAACAAACAAGCAAGCTTGTGAGGATGTTTTAAAAGTTTTAAATTCTGCATGTGCAAATGCAGAACACAATAAAAATATGGATGTTAATAATCTATATGTTAAAACAGCATATGTAACTGATGGTATTAGAATGAAAATAATGCTACCTCGTGCTAAAGGCCGTGGTGATGTTATTATCAAGAGAACTTGTAATATTACAGTAATCGTTGCTGAAAAAGAAAGCAAGTAAGGAGGAATTTCACATGGGTCAAAAAGTTAGTCCTATCGGATTACGTGTTGGAATTAACCGTGATTGGGATGCTGCATGGTATGCAGAAAAGAAGGATGTAGCTAATCTATTATTAGAAGATTTAAAAATCCGTGATTATTTAAATAAAGTATATAAGAAAGCTGCAATTTCACGTGTTGTTATCGAACGTGTAAAGGGCGCAAATAAAGATCGTGTTAAAATCACATTACATACTGGTAAGCCTGGTGTTGTAATTGGTCATGAGGCTGAAACTAAGAATGCTGTTGTTAAAGAATTAACATACATGACTAAAAAAGAAATCATTTTAAATGTTGTAGAAATTAAGAAACCTGAATTAGATGCAACATTAGTAGCAAAGTCAATCGCTGAACAACTTGAAGCTCGTGCTTCATTCCGTCGTGTTCAAAAGGTTGCAATTCAAAGAGCTTTAAAGGCTGGTGCTAAGGGTGCTAAAACATTAATTTCTGGTCGTTTAGGTGGAGCAGAAATGGCACGTAGCGAAGGTTATAATGAAGGACAAGTTCCTCTACAAACACTTCGTGCTGATGTTGATTATGCAGTAGCTGAAGCACATACAACTTATGGTAAATTAGGTATTAAGGTTTGGATTTATAAGGGTGAGGTTTTCAACTATCAACCAAGAGCTTTAGAAGAAAAGAAGGCTCCTAGAACTAGACAACCTAAGAAAGAAAATAAGGAAGTAAAAGAAGCAAAAGATAAGAGCTCTAAAGGAGGTAAATAATTATGTTAATGCCTAAAAGAGTAAAATATCGTCGTCCTCATAGAGTTTATTTCAGTGGTAAAGCAAAAGCTGGTACTGAATTAGCTTTCGGTGAATATGGATTAGTAGCAACTGAGGGTTGTTGGTTAACAAACCGTCAAATTGAGGCTGCCCGTATCGCTATCACTCGTAAAATGAACCGTCAAGGACAAGTATGGATTAAAGTATTCCCACACTTAGCTAAAACAAAGAAACCTCTAGAAGTACGTATGGGTTCTGGTAAAGGTTCTCCAGAGACTTGGGTTGCTGTTGTTAAGACTGGTGTTATATTATTTGAAGTTGCTGGTGTATCTGATGAGGTTGCACGTGAAGCTTTACGTTTAGCATCTCACAAATTACCATGCACTACTAAAGTTATTGTAAAAGTAGGTGACGAGCAATGATGAAAGCAAAAGAAATTCGTTTATTGACTAAAGATCAAATCAATGCAAAAATCGCTGATTTAAAGGAAGAATTATTCAACTTGAAGTTTCAAGCTGCTCTAGGAAATTTAGAAAAGCCTGCTCGTATGAATGAAATCAAAAGAACAATTGCTAGAATGAAAACTATTTTAACTGAAGGTACATTTGCAAAAGAAGAAGCTAAACCTAAAGCTAAAAGAAAAGCTCCAGCAAAAAGAACAACTAAAAAAGCAGTTGTAGCTGAAGAAGCAGAATCTAGCAAGGCTTCAGAATAGGAGGAGACAACATGGAACGCAATAGTCGTAAATTTTTCACAGGAACTGTAGTTTCTGATAAAATGCAAAAAACAATCGTTGTATCTGTTGATACTTTTGGTGTACATAAGTTATACAAGAAACGTGTAAAGAAATCTACAAAGTTTCACGTTCATGATGAAAACAACACTGCTAAGGTTGGAGATGTTGTTAAATTCATGGAAACTAGACCACTATCTAAAACTAAAGCTTATGTTTTAGTTGAAGTGGTTAAAGCGAAAGAAACACTTTAATATTAGTTCCTGAAAGGAGGTACTATCATGGTTCAACAAGAAACAAGAGTAGCAGTAGCTGATAATAGCGGTGCTCGTGAATTATTAATAATAAAAATATTAGGTGGGGCATTACATAGATATGCTAATGTTGGCGATATTTGTGTTTGTTCAGTTAAGGAAGCATCACCAAATGGTACAGTTAAAAAGGGTGATGTTGTAAAAGCTGTTATCGTTAGAACAAAGGCTGGTTTAAGAAGACCAGATGGTTCATACATTAAATTTGATGAAAATGCAGCTGTAATTATCCGTGAAGATAAAACCCCACGTGGAACTCGTATTTTCGGACCTGTAGCTAGAGAATTACGTGATAAGGATTTTATGAAGATCGTATCTTTAGCACCCGAAGTACTATAAGGAGGTGCGCATAAATGCAAATTAAAAGTGGAGATACAGTGGTTGTAATCGCTGGTAAAAATAAATTTACAATTGATAAAAAAGGCAATAAGGTTCCTACAACTGGTAAGGTATTGAAGGTGTTCCCTCAAACTAATAAGGTTATCGTTGAAGGCGTTAACATGGTTAAGAAGCATCAAAAGCCAACTCAAACTAACCAACAAGGTGGTATTGTTGAGGTTGAAGCTCCAATCGATGCATCTAATGTTATGCTTATTGACCCAAAAACTGGTAAGCCAACTCGTGTAAAAATTAAAATTGATGAGAATGGTAATAAAATCAGAATTGCAAAATCTGGTTCAGAAATAAAGTAGTCTACTGGAGAGGAGGTAAACAACTGTGAATCGTTTACAAGATAAATATCAAACTTCTGTTAGAACAGAGTTAGCAAATAAATTCGGTTATAAATCTTCTATGCAAATTCCAAAGATTGAAAAAATTGTTATCAATATGGGTTGTGGAGATGCTGTTGCTAATGCAAAAGTATTAGACGATGCTGTAGAAGAATTAACACAAATCGCTGGTCAAAAGCCAGTTGTAACAAAAGCAAAAAAATCAATTGCAAACTTCAAGTTACGTGAAGGTATGCCAATTGGCTGTAAAGTAACTTTAAGAGGAACAAGAATGTATGAGTTCTTAGATAAGCTTGTATCTATCGCATTACCTCGTGTACGTGATTTCCATGGTGTTAGCGACAATGCTTTTGATGGTCGTGGAAATTATACATTAGGTGTAAAAGAACAATTAATCTTCCCTGAAATTAACTTTGATAAGGTGAAGAAAGTTCGTGGTATGGATATTGTTATCGTTACTACAGCAAAAACAGATGAAGAGGGCCGTACTCTATTACAATTAATGGGTATGCCTTTTAGAAAGTAAGGAAGGATATAAACTATGGCAAAAACATCAATGGTTGTTAAAAATCATAGAAAACCAAAATACAGTGCACGTGCATATACACGTTGCGAGCGTTGTGGCCGTCCTCACGCAGTCATCGGTAAATTTAAGTTATGCCGTATTTGTTTCCGTGAATTAGCGTATAAAGGACAAATTCCAGGTGTTAAAAAAGCAAGCTGGTAATAAAAATATGTTTTCCAAGATAGAAAAAGGAGGAATCAGGTTATGATGACAGATCCAATTGCGGATATGCTAATCCGTATTAAAAACGCAAATGCTATGCGTCATGAAACTGTTTTAGTTCCATCTTCTAAAACTAAAATCGCTATGCTAGATGTTTTAAAGAATGAAGGATATATTGCAAATTATACAGTTTCTAATGAAGTAAAAAGTGTTATCACTATTACATTAAAATATACAGAAAATAACCAAAGAGTAATCAAGGGATTAAAGAGAATTTCTAAGCCTAGTCTTCATGTTTATACAAAAGCTGAAGAATTACCTAGAGTATTAAATGGTTTAGGTGTTGCTATTATCTCTACTTCTAAAGGTATTATGACTGATAAAGAAGCTCGTAAGTTAAATATCGGTGGAGAAGTTTTAGCTTACGTTTGGTAAGATAGAAAGAATACAGGAGGTGTTTTAGATGTCTCGTATTGGTAATAAGGCAATTCAAATCCCTGCAGGTGTTACTGTTAATGTTGCTGAAGGAAATCATGTAACTGTTAAAGGACCAAAGGGTGAATTAAGCTTTCAATTCAATAGCGAACTAGAAATTAGCGTTGATGCTACAGAAATCGTAGTAAAACGTCCTAATGATACAAAAGAAATTAAGACTATTCATGGTACAACTCGTGCTTTGTTACACAACATGGTTGTAGGTGTATCTGAAGGATTTAAAAAGCAATTAGAGATCAATGGTGTAGGTTACCGTGCTCAACTTCAAGGTAATACACTTGTTGTATCTGCTGGTTATTCACATACTGTTGAAATGCCAGTTCCAGAAGGATTAAAAGTAGAATTACCTAAGAATACAGTTATTATCATTTCTGGTATTGATAAGCAAAAAGTAGGACAATTTGCGGCTGAAATTCGTGAAATTCGTAAGCCAGAGCCTTATAAAGGTAAAGGTATTAAGTATGATTACGAAGTTATCCGTCGTAAGGAAGGTAAAACTGCTAAGAAGTAGTAGGAAAGGAGTGCTAATATGATAAGTAAAGTATCTAAAAACGTAACTCGTCAAAAAAGACATTTACGTATTCGTCAAACATTGGTTGGAACTTCTACAAAACCAAGACTAAATGTTTTCCGTTCTAACAAGCAAATTTATGCTCAAATTATTGATGATCAAACAGGTAAGACTTTATGTAGTGCTTCTTCACTAGATAAAGAAATTAATGTTAAAAATGGTTCAAATGTAGCTGCTGCAACAGAGGTTGGTACTTTAGTTGCTAAGCGTGCATTAGCTTTAAATATTGAGGCTGTAGTTTTTGACCGTGGTGGTTATTTATATCATGGACGTGTTAAGGCTTTAGCTGAAGCAGCAAGAGCTGCTGGATTAAAATTCTAAGGAGGAAAGACTTTATGCGTCAAAATGAACAACGTAAAGAAGTTGAACAACCAGAATTTGAAGAGCGTGTTGTTAAAATCAACCGTGTAACTAAGGTTGTTAAAGGTGGTAGACGCTTCCGTTTCGCTGCTTTGGTAGTAATCGGTGATAGAAAAGGAAGAGTTGGTTTTGGTACAGGTAAGGCTCAAGAAGTACCTGATGCAATTAAGAAAGCCATCGAAAATGCTAAGAAAAATTTAATTACTGTTTCTACAGTAAAAACTACTATTCCTCATGAAGTAACTGGTGTTTATGGAGCTGGTCGTGTTATTTTAAAGCCTGCTAGTGAAGGTACAGGAGTTATCGCTGGTGGTCCAGTACGTGCTGTAGTTGAATTAGCTGGTATTTCTGATATTTTATCTAAATCATTGGGTTCTGCTACACCTATTAATGTAGTTAGAGCTACAATAGAAGGGTTAAAGAGTTTAGAGACTGTTGAAGAGGTTGCTGCTCGTCGTGGCAAAACAGTTGCAGAAATTCTAGGGTAATTAATTATGTATAAAATAACATTAGTTAAGAGTTTAATTGGTCGTAAACCTAATCAAGTTGCTACTGCAAAGGCTTTAGGTTTAACTAGAATTGGCCAAACAGTTACAAAAGAGGAAAATGAAGCAATAAAAGGTATGATTGTTACCATAGCACATATGGTAAAGGTTGTCCAAGAATAATATAGGAGGTACCTAAAAATGTTAAATGAATTAAAACCAGTTGAAGGTGCAAGACATGCTAAAAAGCGTGTTGGTCGTGGAATCGGTAGTGGTTTAGGTAAAACTGCTGGTAGAGGTACTAAGGGTCAAAATTCTCGTTCAGGTGGCGGTGTACGTCCAGGATTTGAAGGTGGACAATTACCTTTATTCCAACGTTTACCAAAGAGAGGATTCCACAATCATTCTCGTAAAGAATATGCAATAGTAAATTTAAAGCAATTAGATGCTTTTGAAGATGGTGCTGTTGTTGATATTGAGGCTTTAGTTAAGGCTGGATATGTTAACAAAATCTTAGATGGTGTAAAAGTATTAGGTAAAGGCGAAATTACAAAGAAGCTAACAGTTAAAGCTAATAAGTTCTCAGAATCTGCTAAAAATGCTATTGAAGCTGCTGGTGGATCTGTTGAGGTGATCTAACTTGTTAAGTAAAGCTAAGCTTATCTTAAGTAATCGTGAGATTGTCTTAAAGATACTAGTTACTTTTGCTTTATTACTAGTTTTTAAGGTTGGAACATATCTTCCAATACCTTTAATTTCAACAACTAGTGTTCAGCAACTAATTTCTGGTAATGATTTCCTTACAATTTTAAATGCCTTTTCAGGTGGAGGTTTATCTAACTTCTCTATCTTAGCATTAGGTATTTCACCTTATATTACTGCATCAATTGTTATACAAATGCTACAAATGGTTATTCCTAAGTTTAAGGAATGGTCTGAACAAGGTGAAATGGGTAAGGAAAAGCTTAATCGTATTACTAGATACACAACCATCGTTATAGCGATGATTCAAGGCTTACTAATTATATTTAGTTTAGGTTCTAGACCAGAAAATATTTTAATTGATTCTTTAATTAAATATAAAGATTATTACTGGCTTGTATATATTTATATGGCTGTAGTAGTTACAGCAGGTTCTGCCTTTACAATGTGGTTGGCTGACTTGATTACTCGTCATGGTATAGGAAATGGTTCTTCAATGATTATTTCTGCAGGTATTATTTCTTCTATACCAACTATGTTTACAACATTGTCATCAAAATATTTAGGAGTTAATTTCACAGCTTTAAATTGCTTCCTATTTATTTTAGTTGTATTATTGTATGTTGTTATGATATTAGGTGTTGTATATTTTGAAGGGGCTGTAAGAAAAATCCCTGTTCAGTATGCTAATCGTCAAGCTGGACAAAAGGGTTCTGATATCCCTGTTAAAATTAACAGTGCAAATGTTATTCCCGTAATATTTGCATCTACAATTATGTCTATCCCTTTAACAATTGTTGGTGTTATGGGATTGTCAACAGAATCATCAAATGCAGCTTATTGGTTGAATCAGATTTTCTCTACATCTCAACCTATAGGAATTGCATTATATGTTATTTTAATTGTATTCTTTAGTTTCTTCTATTCATTTATGCAGGTTGATCCTGATAGAATTAGTGATAATCTTGAAAAACAAGGTGCATTTATTCCTGGCTATCGTCCTGGAGAGGAAACAAAAGTTCAATTATCTAAAATGCTATTTAGAATAACTTTAATTGGTTGTGCATATTTAGCAATATTAGCATTAGTACCTATTATTGTTTCTAAAGCATTTGGATTTACATCTACTGAATCTTCTGCCATCACTATTGGTGGTACATCTTTAATCATTATTGTTGGTGTTGCTATCGAAACATTTAGACAAATTGAGACAGCTTCAGAAACAAAAGATTATAAGGGATTCTTAGATTAAATAATGTTGGGAGGTAAGCTCAAATGAAAATATTAATTATGGGTAGACCTGGTGCAGGTAAAGGAACTCAAGCTGCAAATATTAAAGAATATTATCATATTCCTCATATTTCAACAGGAGATATGTTCCGAGCTGCTATAAAAAATCAGACTAAACTTGGTATGTTAGCTAAAAGCTATATGGACCAAGGTGCTCTAGTACCAGATGAGGTTACAATTGGTATCGTAGAGGAAAGACTTCAAGAGGATGATTGTAAAAATGGATTCTTATTAGATGGTTTCCCAAGAACAATCGCCCAAGCTGAAGCATTAGATAAATTCTTAGTTTCTAATGGTGAAAAATTAGATGCAGTATTAGATGTTAATGTTCCATCAGAAATTTTAGTTAGACGTATGGTTGGTAGACGCGTTTGTAAGAATTGTGGTGCAACCTTCCATGTAGAGTTTAATCCACCAAAGGTTGAGGGTATTTGTGATTTTTGTAATACACCATTAATCCAAAGAGCTGATGATACTGAGGCAACTGCTGAAAATAGATTAGCAGTATATGATAAAAATACTGCTCCACTATTAGAATATTATGATAAGAAACACTTATTAAAAACTGTAAATGGTGATCAGCCATTATCTAAAGTTTTTGAAGATATTAAAGTTGTATTGGGTCGATAAAACATGATAATAATTAAAAGTGAACGTGAGATTGCGCTTTTAAAGGAAGCTGGTAGAATCGTTGCTTTATGTCATGAGCAAATGAAAAAGAGTGTGAGACCTGGCATTTCAACTTTGGAGTTAAGTCATATTTGTGAAAGGATTATTCGTGAGAATAATGCTACCCCATCATTTAAAGGTTATGGTGGTTTCCCTGAAGCAATATGTGCATCAGTAAACGAAGTTGTTGTTCATGGTATTCCTTCTAAAAAGCAAATTTTAAAAGAGGGCGATATTGTAGCTCTTGATATAGGAGCTTGTTATAAGGGATATCATGGAGATTCAGCATGGTCTTATGCTGTTGGATCAATAAGTCATAAAGACCAATTACTTATGCAGGTTACACATGATGCCTTATTTGCTGGACTAAGTAAAGTAAGAGAAGGAGCTCATTTAGGCGATGTTTCCGCTGCTATCGGTGAGTATATAAAGCCATATGGCTTTGGAATTGTTGAACAATTTACTGGTCATGGTGTTGGCCATGACTTACATGAAGATCCTGCTATATTTAATTTTGGTACACCAGGTACTGGACCAATTTTAAAAGAAGGAATGGTGCTTGCCATTGAACCGATGGTAAATGCCGGCACAAAAAATGTTAGAATATTATCTGATCAATGGACTACTGTAACAAAAGATAATTCAAAGAGTGCTCATTTTGAGCATACTATAGTAGTTCGTAAGGACGGATATGAGATATTAACTACACTTTAATTCATTAGGAGGCTATATTTAATGGCAAAAAAAGATGATGTAATTGAAATGGAAGGAAAGGTACTTGAGGTACTTCCTAACACCCAATTTATTGTTAAGCTTGAAAATGATCATCAAGTTTTAGCCCACGTTTCTGGTAAAATCCGCATGAACAACATACGCATTTTACCAGGTGATAAGGTAACTATAGAGTTATCTACCTATGATTTAACACGTGGAAGAATTACTTACAGACATAAATAATATTGGAGGTATTTAAAATGAAAGTAAGACCATCAGTAAAACCAATATGCGATAAATGCAAGGTTATTAAGCGCAAAGGCCGTGTAATGGTTATTTGCGAAAACCCAAAACATAAACAAAGACAAGGATAAAAATAATTTAGGAGGCACGAATATATGGCTCGTATTGCAGGAGTAGATATTCCAAATGAAAAGAGAATAGTTATTTCATTACAATATATTTATGGTATTGGTGAAACAACATCAAAGAAAATTTTAAATGATGCGGGTGTTTCTGAGGACATTCGTACAAAAGATTTAACTGAAGAGCAACTTGGTAAGATTCGTTCTCAAGTTTCTAAGTACAAGGTTGAGGGTGATCTTCGTAGAGAGGTTGCTTTAAATATTAAGCGTTTAATGGAAATTGGTTGTTATAGAGGTATGCGCCATCGTAAAGGTTTACCAGTACGTGGTCAAAATACTCGTAATAATTCTCGTACTCGTAAGGGTCCTAGACATACAATCGCTAATAAGAAGAAGTAATAAGGAGGAAATGAAATTATGGCACGTAAGGTTACAAAGCGTCGTGTGAAAAGAAATTGTCCTACTGGTGTAGCACATATTCATTCGACTTTCAATAATACAATAGTTACTATTACAGATCCTCAAGGAAATGTTATTTCCTGGAGTAGTGCAGGTGCACAAGGCTTTAAGGGTAGTCGTAAGTCAACTCCTTATGCCGCTCAAATTGTAGCAGAAGCTGCAGCAAAAACTGCAGTGGATCAAGGTGTTTCTAAGGTTGAAGTTACAGTTAAAGGACCTGGTCAAGGTCGTGAGGCTGCTATTCGTTCATTAACTGTAGCAGGTCTTGAAATTACTGCTATTACTGATGTTACACCTGTTCCACACAATGGTTGTCGTCCACCAAAGCGTCCACGTGGATAGTATTTGGATTTTAGATTTGAAAAGTTATTTTTAACTAAATTAATATAAAATAGGAGGCCCATTATGAAAGAATTAAAATTTGAAAAACCAAGAACTAATATTGAGGAGATTTCTAATCAAGGTAGTTATGGTAAATTTGTTATTTCACCTCTTGAAAGAGGATTTGGTATTACACTAGGAAATGCACTTCGTAGAACATTATTGTCATCTCTACCAGGTGCAGCAATCGTTAATGTAAAAATTGACGGGGCTGAACATGAATTTCAAAATATAGATGGTGTTGTTGAAGACGTAATAACAATCATCTTAAATTTAAAGCGTGTCGTTTTAACAGTTGATAGTGAAGATCCTAATTATGAAGCAACAGTTGAAATTTATAAAGGTGAAGGTGAAGTTACAGCTGGTGATATTATTGTTAATAGTGATATTCAAGTTGTTAATCCTGAACAACACATTGCAACTGTAGCTGCAGGTGGAAATTTACATATGTTTTTAACAGTGCGTAGAGGCGTAGGTTATGTTAGTTCAGTAGCTAATAAGGAATACAATCGTTCCGTTGGCGTAATTGCAATAGATTCAATCTACACTCCAATTGTAAATGTAGCATTTACTGTTGAAAAGACTCGTGTTGAAAATGTTAATGTAGCATCTTTTGATAAGCTTGAAATTGAGGTTACTACAAATGGCTCTATTTCAGCAAAAGAAGCTCTTTCAATTGCATCTAAAATGATGATTGAGCATTTAGAGGTAGTTGTTGAATTAAGTGAGAAAGCATCAAATACTGACTACATGATTGAGGCTGAGGATGATAGTCAAAATCGTAAGTTAGAAATGACAATTGATGAACTAGATTTATCTGTTCGTTCTTACAATTGTTTAAAGAGAGCTGGCTTAAATACAGTTGCTGAATTAGCAGCAAAATCTGAAGAAGATATGATTAAGGTTCGTAACCTTGGTAGAAAATCTTTGAAGGAAATTAAAGAAAAGTTAGAAGCCTTAGGTTTAGGCTTTAAGAAAAATTAGTCTAAAAGGAGAAAATATCATGGCATATAGTAGATTACGTCGTAGTTCTGACCAAAGAAAAGCATTACTTCGTGACTTAGTTACTGATTTAATCTTAAATGGTCAAATTGAAACTACATTAGCAAAAGCTAGAGAATTAAAAAGACTAGCTGATAAAATGGTAACTTTAGGTAAGGCTAATACACTTCATGCTCGTCGTCAGGCAGCTTCATTCATTCGTTTTGAAAAGGATGAAGAAGGAAAGTATGCAGTTCAAAAGCTATTTAGCGAAATAGCTCCTAAGTTTCAAAGCCGTAATGGTGGTTACACTCGTGTAATTAAGACTGGTTTCCGTCGTGGAGATGCAGCACCAATGGCTATTATTTCATGGGTTGAATAATTTAAAAGGTTAAAAGATAAGGATTTGAGTCCTTATCTTTTTATTTTAGTTATTGATTTTTATGAACATTGTAAATATATAGTAAATAAAATGTCTTAATCTTGTTTTATATATAATAACATTATATAATATAACTATAGAGTATGCTGTATAATTGGGAGGTTATATGAGAAAGTATATTAAACCTGAAATTAATTTAGAAGTTATTGAAATTATTGATGTAATTGCTGAAAGTGGAATTGATCAAGGTAATGATCAAAATGATACCGGTTGGTTACCTTGGGTATAGGAGCCAACTATAAATAAATCAAGAGATAATTGATTAATTATTAAAAGATTATCTATAGTTTATTAAAGGCACGACAAAAAGGGCCTTTCACCCTACATTTTTAAAAAATGTG
>DVKU01000190.1 GCA_018715825.1 Candidatus Avacholeplasma faecigallinarum | reverse complement strand
CATTTGTTGCAAGGCAGTCGCATAGAATGAAAAATTATTGTCAGCTATATATTTAGCTAAATTAACAAATTCAACATTTAAAACAGGATATATGTCTATTAATTCTATAATTGGTTTAAGCTTTTTCTTATAAAGAGTTTCATTTGAAATATCTATAACAAAACCAACCCTTTTACTAGTTCCAAACGGTACATACACCCGATACCCGATAGAAATAATTTCTTCTAAGTGTTGGGGTACTAAATAATCAAAACTACGATTAACTTGTTTATTTAATACGTCAACAATAACTTTAGCAATCATATTTCCCCCAAATAATATAAAAATAAGCCATCTTTAAGATGGCTAGGTATTCTTTTATGCCATCAATCAAGCATTAGCACCTTGCAAATTGTAGGTTGCTGAAGGATCATCAAGCTTGTCTTTCCCCTTCTCTTTATGACATAACCATTATATAATTTTATTTAACAAATTACAACATTATTTTTAGATAATAGAAACATTTTCAGCAATTCTCTCATCGATAAGTCCAAAGGCACCAATTGGCTTGGCACAAATTTTTAAAAATATAAATAATAAAATTGCTTGCGGTAATAAATAAACCAAATTTTTGGGAATTGATATTAGCATTACATATGCCACAAAGCCATCAAAATTTAGATTATACACTATAGCCCACCAAATTGATCCTAAGAAAATATTTACAAATAAATTTACAAATACCCTAGCATAAAGACATTTGGCAAATGTAACCTTTGTTCGATAAAAGCATAATCCATAAATTAGTCCTGATAATAATGAATTTATTGTATAACCTATAAAAAATGGAGCTCCTGAAGGATATATAAAATGTCCTAAAACATCAGATAATATTCCTATTGTCATTCCACAAATTGGACCATAAATCATAGCGATAACAGAAAAAACCAAATATGTTAGTCCTAATCCCAATGCTCCAAAGCCAGATGGTATAGTTATAGCCTTACATAAAAACATTATCGCAAATAATAATGCAATCGAGCATAAATTTTTAACATTTGACATTTCTTTATTGGCTAGTGACCAATAACGTTTATTAAAGGGAGTTTTGAAAACTAACTCACCATCAGAAATGTCTACTAAAAGCCCCTTCGATTTACCATGGGTAACTATAAAGAAAAAAGAAAAGCTAATTAATAACATACCAAGCATAGTCCCTAAGCCCAATAAATAGGGGTTATATTCACCTATAAGTTCACAAATAGGTTCATTAAAAAATTTTATATTATAGGGATTAGTTTTATCAAATTCAAGAATAAGTTTAAAATATGTACTACAGCGATTAGTTCCCTCATTAATTAAACCATTTGATACCTTAACAGTTGAGGGGAAAAATTTTCTTTTAACTAAAACGCTATAGCTGCCTTCATTATTTATATTCTCTATCTTTATACTTTTAAGCATAGATTCATAATCTATATTAGCATAAGAAATTTTCTTTTCTGCAGTTTGATTGTATTCATCAATTTCCTTTAATGTATTCTCGAAATATTCACTATTTAAAAAAGTTGAGGGATTTTGATTTGAATACAAATCAATTTTATAATAGCTTAAATTGTTATTGACAATATATTCAGTAACAAAATAACCGGTTAAAAAACCAAAAATCAAAAATATAAGGACTACTACCTTATATTTTAAAAATGCCTGTAAAGTTTTATTTTTCATCTTAGACCTCCAAAATAAGAGACCACCATACGATGTACAGCGGATGCACAAAATTACCGCCATGATGTAATCATGTTCGTCCATATCCAACTTCCCATGATATGGCACTTAACGCAATTTTGCTACTCTGTTACATTTAAGTATATTAGAAAAAAAACTAAATAGCAACTGTTTTTTACAAAAAAATAGGGTGGGATATAAGCTCCCACCTGATAAATAACTATTTTATTAAAAATACATTTAAGATTTTACTTACTATTGCCATCGCATTTATCTCTGATCTTTGCCAAACTCTTTTCATCGTAGTCATCTCAAAAGATAATAGACCAATTATATCACCATCATTATTTTTCATTAATGATTGAATAAGGGCTGATGTCTTATATTTTTTATAGGCATTATACATCGTTTCATCCTTAATTCTCCAGGTTTTAGTATCGTTAATACACAAAATATCATCTACAACAAAATATTTTTTGTATTCTTCAATGTTAAATTTTTCAAATTTTAAATTTATTTTATCCTTAGAATACATAGAAATAATATCAGATGACTTTAATACTAAAATTCTATCTAAATTAAAATAGTTAGCTATCATTTCAAATATATTATTTATATTCATATCAGATTCTAAAAGATTTTTAACAAGCGTTCCAATAAAACTTGAAAGAGATAAACGGTTAACAACTAAATTATCATTACTTAAAGGATGCTCATCTATATCTCCAAAATGAATATTTTTATCATAAATTATATGACAATCTCTTCCTTTATCTTTACCACGATATAAGGCCTTATCACATGCTTGATATAAACTTTTAAAATCATTGCCATCCTTAGGATATTGAGAAATTCCGATAGTGGCTGTAATACTAAATAATTTTGAACGAATTACTAAGTTATCAAGCTGATATCTAATTTGTCTAGCTATTTCCTTAATACCTATCCTATCAAGATTATGTTCTATATAGACTATAAATTCATCGCCACCAATACGACCTATACTCATTTTATACTTAGATATTTTATTTAATGCTTGGGCTATTGCCTGAATAACCTCATCACCAAATATATGCCCGTATGTATCATTAATATTTTTAAAATAATCAATATCAATCATAAACATGACTGCTACATTAGTTGGATTTGTATTTATACTGTGATTTATAACCCGTTCAATGGCATTTTTATGAAAAACATTAGTAAGAGGATCTAGTTGATATTCTATATTATTTAAGGTTGAAATAACATAATCATTAGTTTGATAAAGATGAAAAATAACCTTATTATCTGAATGTTTTAATGCTTGTAAAATATAATGATTATCCTGACCAGAAATAATAATAGGCTTTAGATTGTATATAAGCTCTTCTAATTGATTATCAATAGAATGGGAAAAATATAAGTTAAAATATTTAAAAACCTTATTAATACTACATGGAAGGTCTATATTTAATTCAGGAAATAATGATTCAACTAAATTTGTATTTAAATTGAATTCAATATAAATATCATTAAATTTACCCATTATATTCTGAATATCCATAATAACCCTCCTCTATTCTAATTCTATTTTTCCAGTATGAAGTTGATAATATAATCCTTTCTTTTTTAACAAATCCTCATGGGTACCACGCTCTATGATTTTACCATGATCTAAAACCATGATGGCATTAGCATTTTTAATAGTTGATAATCTATGAGCGATTACGAATACGGTTCTACCACTCATTAGCTTATCCATACCTTTTTGAACTAAAGATTCCGTTCTAGTATCAATTGAGGAAGTTGCCTCATCAAGGATTAAAACCGGACAATTGCTAGCTGCCGCTCTTGAAATAGATAACAATTGCTTTTGGCCTTGACTTAGATTACCACCATCAGAATAAACCATTGTATCATATCCATTAGGTAAACGCCTAATAAATCCATCAGCATTTGCTAATTTTGCCGCATTGATTATGTCCTCATCAGTGGCATTTAAATTTCCATATCTTATATTTTCTTTAATAGTACCACTAAATAAATGAGTGTCTTGTAAAACTATACCTAAAGAATGGCGTAAATCTGCCTTTTTTATATCTCTAACATCAATTCCATCATAAGTTATACTACCTCCATCAATTTCATAAAATCTATTAATAAGATTTGTTATTGTGGTCTTTCCTGCACCTGTTGCCCCAACAAATGCTATTTTGTGACCAGGTTTAGCGTATAATGATAAATCAGAAAGTATTTTAATACCAGGAGTGTAACTAAAGTCTACATTATAAAATCTTACATCTCCCTTTAGTAAAACCAATTCGCCATCAGGTTTTTTCCAAGCCCATAAATTACTTTTATGATCAACAACAATAGGCTTATCATCCTGCATTTCAACATTAACTAAAGTGACTTCGCCATCATCAATCTCACATTTTTCATCCATCATTTTAAATAATCTTTCTGCTCCAGCTAAACCGTTAAGCAATAAATTAGATTGCTGAGTAAATTGATTGATTGGTAAAGCTGCCTGTCTAACAAACACTAAATATGAGGCTATTCCACCTAATGATATACTTACAATTGGAAAAACTGAAAGAGCAATTAATCCACCTAAAATAGCTACTATTGCATAGTTAATATAAGAAATTGAAACAACCATAGGCACCATTGAAAAGGCATATTTTAAAGCTTGATAACCCGCTTCCTTCAATTTTTTGTTTTCCTGTTGGAACTGGTATATATTAGCATTCTCATGATTAAAAACCTTAACAACCTTTTGTCCTGATAGAGTCTCTTCAACAAAACCATTAACTGTTGCCATAACCTTTTGTTGTTGATTAAAGGCTTTTTTACTTTTCTTAGAAGCATATATTATATAGCTAAACATGAAAATATAAAATACTACACAAATCAATGATAAAAACCAATTTAAAACAAATATTAAAACTAATAAGCCTACTATCTGAATAAAATTAGAAATAAGCATAGCAAATGCATTATTCATTGCATCACTTACTGCATCTACATCATTAGTATAATTACTCATTATTTCACCATGGGTTCTAACATCAAAATATGATAATGGTAGCTTCTCCATTGTATGAAACATATCTCTTCTCATTTCATATATAATTTTTTGAGCTAAATAAACCATGATTTGTGAATATCCTAATGTCGATAAAACACCTGTACCATAAATTGCAGCTTCCACAGTAATCGCAATCCATAATTCATTAATTTTTGGTTCTTTAGTGTAATTATCAATAATTGGTTGAAGCATATAGGTACCTAAAAGATTAGCTAAAGCCGATAGAGTAACTAATATGGTTATAACCAATAATAAAAATTTATGTCTGCCCATATACATCAATAATCTTTTTATTGTCTTTTTTATATCAGTTGGGCGCTTATGCTGTAATACTGGTGGCATTATTCCTTACCTCCTATCTGAGCATCATAAAGCTCTTTATATATTGAGCTTGTCTTTAAAAGCTCATCATGATTTCCAATAGAGACAATTTTACCTTCATCTAAAATTATGATTCTATTAGCATCCATAACAGAGGAAATTCTTTGACCGATTACAATACTTGTTACATTTTCTAATGATCT
>DVKU01000189.1 GCA_018715825.1 Candidatus Avacholeplasma faecigallinarum | reverse complement strand
TCTAAATTGTTACTTTTATAATTATAGTCATTACTTTTACTTACTACAAAAAATCTCGTTTCATTAGATTTGCTGTCAGCAATATGATGCTTTTCAATTTTAAAATGATATTTATCTAAAAGATGCATTGGAATAATTGCTGCATATTTACCTTGAGACTGCAATAGCTTATTTAAGCTTTCAGTATTGCTTTGAGTAGTTATGATATTAAAATTATACTCATTGATAAAGCTTATGCATTGTCCATAAGCCTTAAACTGTACATAAAGATTTTCAATATCAGCTTCATTGTCGCAATTGCTAACAAAAGCAAAATCGATATCTAGCTTTGTTTGGCCAATAATATATAATCTATTTAATAAAATATAGTCAAGGCTTTCAATAACAAAACCATCCAAAGTATTTTCAAAGGGAAGCATTGCCATAGTATTATCATCAACAGCCATACTAGCCTTTAAAATGCTCGGATAATATTTTATTTCATAATCAAGATTTTCTTTATATAAATAATTTTTACAAGCAATATCACAATATGTGCCCTCAGGACCTAAAACTGCAATCTTTTTCATAAACTACCCCCTCATATAAAGGAATCATCAAGTAATCCTTTGTCGAGTCAAAAAAATAAACACTCTTTGTTAAATCTTCCTTAATAACATAAAACTTATTATCATTAATAACTAACATACAATCTTCTTCTATACCAAAGGCATCCATATTATATTCTTTTAGTTCATCATTATATATAACTAAATCCTCATTTTGATAGTGAGGACAAATGTCTAAATTTAAAATATTTAAGCATTTAACCATTTTGTAATTATAGGTATGGAAATTATCGCAATAAGCATACTTATCTCCCATAGCTACATTGGTATAAAGCATGGCACCAGCAGAGCTACCTGCAAAGATTTTATTAGTATTTACATATGACTTTAATATTATATCTAAACCATTTTTCTTAAAAAAAGAAATAAGATCATCACAACAGCCACCATCTACATAAAAAATATCACATTCATTTAATAATAAAGAAAATGATTTTAAATTTTTCATATTTAAACTTACTACGTCACAGTCTAAATTACTAACCAACTTCAAAAATTTATTAATGCTTTTTTCAATTTGATTAATTTTGGCATAAGGACAAAACAAAATTTTAGGCCTTTTATTTTTGACCAATGATAGTAAATGTAACATTATTTTATTATCTAAATGTGGCTGTGGGCTACTACCACCAATCAAAGCAAATAAAGCCATAAAATCACCTACTTTTTGTAAGCCTCAACTCGATAAATTGGTCCTAATTTAGACCATTTTTCTTCAAACTCAGTCATAATATTATCACTATATTTATCTTTATCGGCGTGTAAATTTAAGGATATATTTTTTATACCCCAATTACACTCACTATACATTTGTAGGGAATATTCAAAAAGACCTCTATTATCAGTTTTTTGATGAATTTCCCCATCTTTACTTAAAATTACTTCATATTGCTTTAAAAATACAGGAGATGTTAAACGTCTTTTAGCATGAGCGTTTTTAGGCCATGGATCAGAAAAATTTAAATATATTCTACTTACTTCGCCATTAGCAAAATAATCGCTGATTTTAAAAGCATCTAATATTGTAATTTTTAAATTATTTAGCTTTAGATTTTCTAATTTTTCAGCTACCCTTAATAGCACAGAGTCATATTTTTCAATGGCAATAAAATTGATATTGGGATTTTGTTTACAAAGCTCAATAATAAATTGACCCTTACCACAACCAATTTCAATATGAATTGGGTTTTCGTTATTAAACACCTTTTGCCACTTGCCCTTTAAATTAATTGGCTCATCAATAAAATAATCAGCGTGCTGTTTTAATTTTTCTAAAGCATTTTTTACTTTTCTTAATCTCATTAGCTACAAAGCTTGTATATTGCCAAAAGATAAATTTCGATTGCTTTATAAAAATCATCTTCATTTATATATTCATTAGCAATATGACAAACATCCTCTCTTCCTACAAATAATGGTCCAAACGCAACCGCATTACTAAGCTCACGAGCGTAGGTACCACCACCGATAGTTACTGGTGGATTTTTATAATCATTTGTTACACTTTGATATACAGACATTAAAGTCTTAACTAAATAGCTATTAGGATCAACAAAATGTCTTAAAGATGTAGATAAAATATTATAGCTATAATTAAATTCCTTAGTTATCCTTTTTAGGCAATCCTCGATAACAGTAAATAAGCTATCAAGAGGAATTCTACAATTTACTCCAAGCTTAAAATTATTATCCTTTAAATTGAAAATAGCTAAATTGCTTGTTAATTCCTTCATATCCTCATCATAATAATTATAGCCAATTTTAAGTCCTAATGTATCATCAACAAAATATTTATTCATAAATTTAACAAGCTGGCTATTATCAAATTCTTGTAAAAATTTAAATAAAATAAAGATGGCATTAATTCCTTTATCTGGACACATCGCATGGCTTGCTAATCCATAGGCAATATACTCATCACCTTTAACCTCACCATGATAATTATTTCGCTTCAAAAACTCTAGGTACTCATTTTTTAGATCCTTTTTTAACTTCATTTTAGCTATAGCAGGAACAATATTATATCTATCACCAGCACTAAATTCACTTATAATACTATCATAATCTTTACCTAAAATGTCATATGACATCATCGCTTTTTCTCCATAAATTAGTGGAAATTCAGCATCTGGAGAAAAACCTATACTAGGCTTTGGCTCATGCTTGAAATATCTTTGTAGGCATCTACTTCCTGATTCCTCATCACAGCCTAAAATTAATCTTATTTTCTTATTTGGCTTAAAGCCAATATCCTTAAGAATCTTTAAGGCTATATAAGATGCAACAACTGGACCCTTATCATCTATAGAGCCTCTAGCATAAAATTTCTTATCCTTATAAGTTAATGTAAAAGGATCACTATTCCAATCATTAGCATTTACAGGTACAACATCTAAATGACCCAAAATACCTAAAATTTCTTCACCATCGCCATATTCAATATGCATGGCATAATTGTCAATATTTTTTGTCACAAAGCCATCATTTTGACCTAATTGCATCATATATTCTAATGCTTTTTTGTTTCCTTCACCAAAAGGACTAAATGAATTTTCTTTATATTCATCTAATACACTTTTAAAAGATACTAAATTTTTTAAAACTTCAATTGCATAATCTTTATTATTTTCAATATATTTTTTATAATCAATCATATAATTACCTCTATAAAAATAAGATAAATTACTAGAATAATTTATCTTATTTTAATCCTATCTTTAAATTTTTACTTCATGTCCTAATTTTAAATTCACAATTTGTTCAGTTAAAGCCTCAATAGCCTCTTTTTCATCTTGACCATTACATGTAATTTCAATACAAGAACCACGATATATGCCCAATGACATTACACCCATTATAGACTTAAAATCAACTGTCTTTTTAAAGGCTGTAAGTTGGATATCGCAATCAAAAACCATTGCAGTGTTTACTAGCGTAGTTGCTGGCCTAGCATGAATACCAGCTTCGCTAGTGATTTCAAATACCCTTTTAATCATGCTTACGCTCCCTTTCTCATAATTTTTTCTATTGAATTTTTAATTAAGACTGAATCAATCTTAAATAAGGTCTTAATAGTATTAGATGTTACAAAAACACCAGCCTGTGAGCTTTTCTTTAGTGCTTCAAGATTAACATTATCAAGGTTAATAACAGTGACCTTTAATCTTGCATTATCAACCATGACACTTTTAATATTATCTATTCCACCATAATTTAAAACAAGCTCATTGATAAAAGCATCATCTACCTTAATTTTTTTTTACTTTTTCTTAAAAACAACAGCTAATATTACTATTAATAAAATAATTACTACTATAGCTGCTATAATACTTGGATATAAAATATAGGGATTAATTGTATTTAAATTATTTATCATTTTTTAACAAATCGAGAAACTCGATTTCTCCTCTCTTAAAGTATCCATCTACTTTATATTATAATATACTTATGAAATATATCAAGAATAAGTTTAAGATTAATTGGCTTTTGTCTACTCTTTTCTGCACTTTAATGCATAACCTATAATGGGAGGTGAAATAATGAATTTAGATGATTTTTCTAAAGATAGCTGCAACTGCAACTTCATTAAAGAAAGTGTTTGTAAGATTGATAAAATGCAAAAGGAGGTAGTATCCGATACCAACAAGTGCGTTAGCTGCGAGACATCCTTATTTGCCTCTATGTACAATACTATTCCCGTAAGCTTTTATACCTGCTGTGGAAACCAAGTAACAGCTAATATTTCTACAACTACTACAACAACTCCATATTTTAGAATTGAATCAATTCGTTGTAATCGTTTTGTAACCTTAAATCTATTACAACAAAGCTCTGAAACAACCCCTACATTAACAGCTACAAACTACACTATGATATTAGATCTTGATTGTGTTGGTTCAATGCAATGCTATGAACCTATTAATGTTGAAATTTGTACACAATCACAAAGCACAACATAAAGGATGAAAATCCTTTTTTTATTTTTAATTTATTTTGAAGAAAAATTTTATAACCTAAGCATTATTATTCACTCATCATATACTCGGCTTGTTTAATAACATCATTAATAGCTGTCTCTGTATACTCTGGTGGATAATTATACTTTTTCAAAAGTCTCTTTATTGTCTTTCTCATAAGAGCTCTAGTATCCTTTTTCTTTGACCAATCTGTCGTTGCATATGCTTCAACAGTATCTCTAAGCTCATGAGCTATAAGCTTTAATGTAGCATCAGGCATAGCTACTACTGCACTTTTATCTCTAATTAATGCATCATAGAATGCTCTTTCTCTACCTGTTAAACCTTTTTCCATAGCTTCATCTTCATCTTGAACTACATCTTCAGCAAAAGCAATAATATCAATAATTGTTTTTGTTGTATCAAAATCATCTTCTCTATTATGATATTTTCTTAATATATTAATTAACCTTTCACTATATTCTAATGACTTAAAATAGTTATTCTTTCTAGATTCAGCTATTGCAACTTGTAATAGCTTTTCAACTATTTTTATAAACACATGAGGAGGATTCTTTTTTCTAAGCTCTTCTATTTTATCAGAACGTAATAAATCAATAATGTTTACCTCTTCATTATTAGTTCCAACCTTAGTTAAAACTTTAACTTCATCACCTTTAATAGCATCAGCAAGTAATTCTTCTACATGTCGATTCATTTCAGCAATAGAAACTTGGCTATGACCAGCAGATAGTTTTAAGATAAAACTTCTTACTGACAAATAATATTGTACATTTTCTCTCTCATCCTTAGATAAAACACCTGCAGATACAATAAATGCACGTTTTAATTCAGTTGTAATAGACAAATATTCATTTTTCTTATCCTCATTAGACAAGATATGCTGAGCACCGTTTTGAATTGCTTTAAAACGCTTAGGGTTATCATTAGAATAGAATCCAGCCATATCTACACCATGAAATAACTCATTTAATATAGAAAGTTTTTCCAATAAAATTCTCTTAGCAGTATCTTGAATATCTTTTATATTAAACTCTTTATCTCTTGCAGTATATTGGTCTAATGCCTTATCAAGTGCTTTTGATAAACCAATGTAATCTACAATTAAGCCACTTTCTTTTCCAGGATATACTCTATTAACACGAGCTATAGCTTGCATAAGATTATGGTCTTTCATTTTCTTAAATAAATACATTACATCCAAGTCTGGAACATCAAATCCAGTAAGCCACATATCAACTACAATAGCAATTTTTATCTTACTATCTTCTTTTTTAAATTCTTCTCCCATCTCTTTACGATAATTAGCATCTTTAAATAGTTTTCGCATTTCTTCACTGTCTTTATTGCTTTCAGTGACAATTGGAACAATAATATCTTTCCATTCTGGCCTAATATCATTAACAATCTTATTATATAGTTTCATAGCAACCTGTCTAGTTGAAACAACAATCATTGCTTTCCCATTTAAGAAATCTTTTCTTCCTTCATAATGCGTTACTATATCATTAGCTAATAATGCTATAACATCATCATCTTCTAATATTTTCTTTAATGAACTCATAGCTCGCTTAGATTTATCTACAGCTTCTTTTGATGCTTTCCCCGATTCTTCTAATTCATCATAGTATTCATCAATTTGTAATAAAATATTAGGATCAGTCCAAATTTTAGCTAGTCTACCCTCATAAAAAATGCGAACAGTAGCACCATCATTAACAGATTGAGACATGTCATATGTATCAATAATATCACCATAAATATCAGAAGTTGATTTATCCTCTGTAGTTATT